>JAHLFI010000111.1 GCA_018883865.1 Candidatus Oceanisphaera merdipullorum | reverse complement strand
TATTCTTCGTCGGTTAATACCGACAACATCAATAAGATGGCGTCCGCCTGATAGTGGCGGGCCAACTTGATTTGATACGGATCTATGATGAAGTCTTTGCAGATCACCGGCTGGGTAACCTGATTGCGCACCTGAGTGACGAAGTCGAATTGGCCCTGAAAATACTTTTCATCGGTTAAGACCGAAATCGCCGAGGCATGACGGCTATAGACTTGGGCGATGGCATCTAAATCAAAATGTTCGCGAATTAAGCCTTTAGAGGGCGAGGCCTTCTTACATTCCAAAATAAAGGCCGGATTCTTGGCTTGCAGTGCCGCCACAAAGGGACGGTCGCTGGGCGTTAAGCTGGCTTCAAAGCCGCTTAAAGGTTGGCTCAGTTTACGCTCGGCCACCCAGATCTTTTTGTCGGCAACGATTTTGCCTAATACGGTACTTAACATTGACTTAACTCCGCGAGTTTATTGGCAACATCCATGGCTTTGCCCGATTTTAACACAACCAGCACTTGGGCTACGGCTTCTTTTAGGGTCTCGGCTTGGCCGTTCATCACCAATAAGGGGGCCACGTTGAGGGCTATCACCCCTTGTTGTGCTGGTGTGCCGCGGCCTTGTAATAGCTCGAGCGTGATAGCTTTGTTTACGCTGGGCTCACCGCCAGCAACGGCGCTGATGTCATAACGCTCTAGGCCTAATTCTTCGGGAGTGATGCGGTATTCGCTGATCACGCCGTCGAGGATTTCGGCCACAGAAGTGGGCCCGTGAATGGCAATTTCATCTAAGCCACTGCCGTGCACCACCATGCCGCGTTTGAGGCCTAAGGCCTGCAACGTCTCGGCGATGGGGCGCACCAGTTGCTCGGAATAAACACCGAGCAGCATAAAGTCGGGGCGGGCTGGATTGATCAAGGGGCCGAGCACGTTAAAGATGGTGCGGGTTTTTAGCGCTTGGCGCACCGGCATGGCGTGGCGAATACCGCCGTGATAATTGGGCGCAAACAAGAAGCAGACGTTCACTTCATCTAGGCAGCGGCGCGCTTGCTCTGGGCTCATGTTCAGATCTATGCCCAGCTGTTCTAATAAATCGGACGAGCCCGATTTAGACGACACGCCCCGGTTGCCGTGCTTTGCCACCTTAATGCCACAGGCGGCGGCGACGAGCGCCGAGGTGGTAGAAACGTTAATGATGTTCATGCCATCGCCGCCAGTGCCGACGATATCGCAAAAGGCGTAGTCGGGACGCGGGAAAGGTGAGGCTGCTTCAAGCAAGGCTTGGGCTGCACCGGCGATTTCATCCGGCGTTTCGCCTTTCATTTTTAGCACAGTTAACAAAGAAGCTATGGTCATTTGATCCATCTCGCCTTTGAGCAGCTCACCAAATAAGCCTTGGGCTTGGGTGCGGCTAATGTGCTCGCCACGATAGAGCTGATCCATGGCCTTGCCTTCAGGGGCACTTAAAAATGCCAAGCTTTGGGCCAACAGCTGCTCGCCTTCCGTGGTCATGATCGACTCGGGATGAAACTGAAAACCCAATACCCGCTTGGCGGTATCTTGCACCGCCATGGTCATGCCTTGGTAGTCGGCAATCACACTCAGTGTGCTCGGAATGTTAGTACCCACCAGAGAATGATAGCGAGCCACCGGCAGCGGATTAGATAAGTGGGCAAATACGCCCTTGCCGTTATGAGTAATGAGCGAGCTTTTACCGTGCTTAATTTCGCCGGCGCTTTCAACCACGCCGCCGTAGTGCTCGACTAAAGCTTGATGGCCTAAACAAATGCCCAAGATTGGAAAACGACCAATGCAGGCGCTAATCAGGGCGGGCATTATGCCTGCCTCACTGGGCTTACCTGGGCCGGGCGACAACACCAAGATAGGACGCTCGCCTGCTTGTTCACAGCCTTCCATGGCGGCAAGCAGTTGCGCCATCGGTACCGTATTGCGATAGATCTTAACGTCACTACCGAGCGAGCGAAATTGTTCAACCAAGTTGTAGGTAAAAGAGTCGTAGTTATCGAGTAAGAAAACGGTATTAGTCATGGCTTACCTCCGCCAGTGTGCTGCCGTGGGCCAATGCGATGGCGTTAAGTACCGCGGCCGCCTTATTGCGGGTTTCGTCGGCTTCTGCTTGCGGGTTAGAGTCATAAACTACGCCGGCGCCGGCTTGCACGTGCGCTACCCCGTCGGCTACGAATGCCGAGCGAATAACGATGCAGGTGTCCATGTCGCCGTTGCCGTTTACATAGCCCACGGCACCGCCGTAGCTACCACGGCGCTCTTTTTCTACGTCACGAATAAGCGCGCTGGCGCGAATTTTTGGCGCGCCGGTGAGCGTGCCCATGTTCATGCAAGCCTGATAACCGTGCAGTGCATCTAAGTCATGGCGCAAGGTTCCGACAACGCGCGAGACTAAGTGCATCACATGGCTGTAGCGGTCGACGCTTAATAAGTCTTTCACGTAACGGCTGCCGGGCTCGCTGATGCGCGCTATGTCGTTGCGCGCCAAATCCACCAGCATCAGATGCTCGGCGGTTTCTTTGGCATCTTGGCGCAGATCCAATTCGATGCGACCGTCTAAGTCTAAATTGATGCTGCCGTCTTTGTTGATGCCGCGCTTGCGGGTGCCTGCTATGGGGTACATTTCCACCGTGCGGCTGGCATGATCAAATTTCACCGAGCTTTCTGGACTGGCGCCAAACAGGGTAAAGTCTTGGTCGTTCACAAAAAATAAATACGGGCTGGGATTCGTCTGCTTGAGCTTGCGATAGGCGGCCAGTGGGCGTGGGCAGGGCAGGCTAAAGCTGCGTGAAGGCACCACTTGAAAAATATCGCCCACTTTAATGTGCTCTTTCAGGTTTTCTACATCTGCCTTAAATTCCGCGTCGCTCTTACTGGCGTGGATCTTACCGTGTAACTGGGTGTCGGCGGCGGGTTGCGGATGTTGTTCGCCGCAGGCAAGGGCCAGCGCATCAAGGCGCGTTTGCAGTCTTGGTTGTTCCGCGGGTGCAAAGACGCACGCCCATAACTGAGCACTTTCTTGTTTATGATCCAAGGTGATCAGCGTTTCGGCCAGATAAAAACAAAAATCGGGGCAAGCGTTAATGCCTTCGGGCACGGCAGTTAATTGCTCGAAGGAGGCAATTAAGTCATAGGCGAAAGTGCCGGCCATAAACACATGCTGCTGGCCTAGATCCGCGTGAAAGCGAGTTAAAATAAGGCGCAAGGTTTCCAGCACTGACGGTGCCTTTAAACGGCTATCTTCATCTAAGGTGTCATCTGCGGGTGCAAAAGAGACGGTCAGTTGTTGCAGTGAAGTAGCAGCTTGCTGTGAACGTTCGCCGCCGAGAGCTTGCTCAACTAAGTGCAATGCCGGTAAACCGTTGGTATTTAAGGCAGTTAAGGTAACGCTGCGGCCTTGACAAACTAAACGCACGCAGGCGTCGAGCATTAATAGGCTCTGGGTGCCGGCTTTGGTACCAATTTCTGCCGACTCCAGTAGCATGCTGTTGTCGCCGGTTTGGCTGAGGGCGGCAAATAAGGCTAATGGATCATGATTATACGGTGCTGTTTGCAATAAGACGTGGAGCTGAGCTGACGCCATTTGGGTATTCCTTAAATGAGTTAATCTCTGTCGTCGGGGATCTGCCTGATCACCTGGCGGGCAATGTCTTCATCTATGATGGTGACGAAGGCCGTTGTGATTGGGGTATGTCTTGTTTGGGGTTGCCATCGCCAAAAATTACGCTGCTTTGGTTTCATCGCGCCACCTTTTGCTGGATAATAAAAAAAGCCCGCACTGGGGCGGGCTTTTATGTTCGCTGAGACTTTGAGACGAGAACAGCAAATCACACCCGCAATTAATGCGTGTGCCACCACCAAGTAATGCCTTGTGCAGCAATAGGCTGTGTGGAAATTTGCTGGATCATGTCGCTCTGCTCGTTAAACTGAAACTGTATACAGTTAAACGATATTAGGGTGGCCAGTCAACCCTGAGAACAGGATTTTTTTATGCGCATCGATTTGCACAGCCACTCTACCGCCTCCGATGGTCAGTTAACGCCCACGGAACTGATGATGCGTGCCGCCGAAAAAGAGGTGGATGTGTTGGCTCTCACCGACCATGACACGCTCGGTGGCCTCGAAGAAGCGGCAGTGGCTGCAAAAAATCATGGCGTGCGCTTAATTAACGGCGTAGAAATATCCTGTTTATGGCAAGCGCTCGAAATCCACGTGGTGGGGCTGAATATTACGCTCGACCATGAAGGCCTCAATCGTTTATTGGCCGAGCAGCAAAGCCGCCGCGAAAGCCGCGCACACTTGATGGCCGAGCGCTTAGAAAAAGCCAATTTTCCCGGCGCCTATGAAGGCGCACGAGCGCTGGCGGGGGACGCGCCGATTACGCGCACGCACATGGCCAAATGGTTGTTAAGTCAGGGGGCGGCTGATTCTATACCTAAGGTGTTTAAGAAATTTATTAGCCGTGGTAATACCGGTTACGCGCCGCCCAATTGGTGTTCTTTAAAAGAAGCCATTGCTGCCATTCAGCAAGCCGGTGGCGTGGCGGTGTTGGCGCATCCCACGCGTTATGACTTGTCGAACAAGTGGGTCAGAAAAATGATCGTCGCCTTTGCTGATGCGGGGGGAGACGCCATGGAAGTGTCCATGGGCCAGCAAAGTCCTCAAGAAAGAGCGACGTTGGGCGAGTGGAGTAAAGAATATAATTTAGCGGCGTCTGTGGGATCGGATTTTCATTTTCCGAGTCCATGGCGCGAATTGGGGCGCCAGTTATGGCTGCCCAAAGAAGGAACGCCCGTGTGGACGCGTTTTATTTAAATCATTCCGGGAGGAATCATGAGTCAGTATTTTGAACTGCACCCCGAAAGCCCCCAGCCACGCCTGATTAATCAAGCGGTGGCTATTATTCGCCAAGGCGGCGTCTTGGTGTATCCCACCGACTCTGGCTATGCCATTGGCTGTTTAGTGGGCGACAAAAATGCGATGGAGCGCATTTGCCGCATTCGTAAGCTGGAAAAAGATCACAACTTCACGCTGGTCTGCCGCGATTTATCAGAGCTGTCGTTTTACGCTCGCGTCGATAATGGTGCCTTCCGCTTGATGAAAAATAATACCCCAGGTGCATACACCTTTATTTTGCACGCCACCAAGGAAGTGCCTAAGCGGCTGCAAAATCCAAAGCGTAAAACTATCGGCCTGCGGGTGCCAAATAATCCGATCACCTTGGCGTTGTTAGAAGCCTTAGGCGAGCCGTTAATGTCGTGCAGTTTGATCTTGCCGGGTGAAACGGATGCGGAATTTGATCCGCATACGATCCGCGAACAGCTCGAGAAGCTGGTGGACTTGATCATAGATGGCGGCGTGCTGGGTGCTAAGCCTACTACCGTGATCGAGCTCTACGATGATACCCCTGTGATTGCCCGCGTTGGCGCCGGCGACACCACTCCTTTTGAATAAGTCCCTTGGTAAAAGTGAAAATATGACTGAAAAATTACAAAAAGTGCTAGCGCGAGCCGGTAAAGGCTCTCGCCGTGAAATTGAAGCGCTGATCAGCCAAGGGCGAGTGAGTGTCGACGGTAAAGTGGCCACTTTAGGCGACCGCGTCACCGGTAAAGAGCAAATTCGTTTAGACGGCCATCAGGTAGAAACTCAATCTGAAGCAGAGGTCTTATGTCGCGTCTTGGTGTATCACAAACCAGAAGGCGAGATGAGCACCCGCAAAGATCCCGAAGGCCGCCCGACAGTCTTTGACCGTCTGCCTAAGTTACAGGGCGCGCGCTGGATTTCCGTAGGCCGTTTGGACGTGAATACTTCAGGCTTATTGCTGTTTACTACAGACGGTGAATTAGCCAATCGATTGATGCACCCGCGCCACGAAATTGACCGTGAATATGCGGTGCGCGTATTTGGTGCCGTGGACGAAGCCATGGTGCAGCGTCTGCGTAAAGGCGTGATGCTGGAAGATGGCATGGGCAAGTTTGACACCATCAAATACAGCGGCGGTGAGGGCATGAACCATTGGTTTCACGTCACCCTAAAAGAAGGCCGTAATCGCGAAGTGCGCCGCTTGTGGGAATCTCAAGAGATGCAAGTAAGCCGTTTGATCCGCGTACGCTACGGTAAAATTGAGTTGCCGCGCAACGTACCGCGCGGCGGTTGGTTAGAAATGCCATTAGACCAATTAAACTACTTGCGTAGCGAAGTGGGTTTAACGCCTGAGTCTGAAAGTAAAGTCGATGTGGATGCGCCTAAGCGTTATAAGCAAGTGGCACAGATCCGTAAGGCGGTACGCCGCCATAACTCCCGCACCAAGACGGGTGGTGCCGGTACGGGAGCCAGTACTGGTGGCGGCCCCAAGAAAAAGCCTG
>JAHLFI010000110.1 GCA_018883865.1 Candidatus Oceanisphaera merdipullorum | reverse complement strand
GAAGGCGCTACTCTGTTGTTCTTCATTCACGAATATTAGAGTTCATGATGACAACACTGAAAAGTTATAACGGCGTTACCCCTGAACTGGCACAAGGTGTGTTTATAGAAGCGTCGGCTATTTTGTATGGCGATATTCAGGTGGGTGAGGATTCGAGTATCTGGCCATTGGTGGTGGCGCGCGGTGATGTACATAAAATCCGCATTGGCAAACGTACCAATATTCAAGATGGTTGCGTGTTACATGTATCACGGCCAAGCTCGACATTGCCTACCGGCCTGCCTCTACTTATAGGTGATGATGTCACCGTGGGTCATAAGGCAATGCTACATGCTTGTACTATTGGCAATCGAGTATTGATCGGCATGGGGGCGATTGTATTAGATGGGGCTAACATTGCCGATGAAGTAATGGTGGGTGCAGGCAGTTTGATACCGCCGGGTAAGCAATTGACGTCGGGCTACTTATATATGGGAAGCCCTGCAAAACAAGTGCGCCCATTAACAACGGCAGAAAAAGTCTTCTTTTCTGAGTCCGCAGCTAACTATGTGAACCTAAAAGATGAGTATCTGGCTGCCTTATAAAAACGAAGAGTGAGATGTAAGGCTATTAGGTCTCCGCCTCACCTCTTACTCTTCACTAATTTACAGCGTCAGGCTGCCATCCGGACCAAAGGCTTCTTGGCCGACCAGCTCGCTCACTAGCTCTTCGATATCAAAGCGGACAGACTCAAAGGCTAATATAATATTGGCCTCATCCACTAACGCTTGTCCGCTAAGATGCTCGAGCCGAGATAGACTGAGGTAGCAGATCACTTGGCCGCCAAACCATTGGGTGCTAAACACCAAGCGCTGTTGTTCTGGCTGCCAGTTAAGATCGTCGTTAACGATAACATCTTGATTCATGTGCTGCTCCTCTACGCGCTTACCGCTAGCTGCTCACGCAACGCCTCGAGAACTGGCATCACATCCGGACGTACGCCACGCCAGATATAAAAACTTTCTGCAGCCTGGCCGACCAGCATGCCTAAGCCATCATATCTGTATTCAAGCCCTTGCGCTCTGGCCCACGCCAGAAACGGCGTTTCTGTGGCGCCATACATCATGTCGTACACTCGCGTCTGTGGATGACAGACCTGATTGCTAAGTGCCAACGTCTCGCCCTGCAAACTGGCCGAGGTACTATTAATGATAATATCAAAGGGCTGATCTAAGGTGTCGAGCGGTGCACTCTCAATGTGCCCTAAGTGGGCAAAATGCAAGGCTAACTCATCGGCGCGCGCCGGTGTGCGATTCGCTACCACCAATTTAGCCGGCTGCTCGGCTAATAACAGCGCCAAGGCGCCACGTGCCGCCCCACCTGCACCTAATAATAGAATATTGGCGCCCGTTAGGATGCAGCCGAGGCGTTTGAGATCCATTACTAGGCCGGCACCATCTGTGTTATCGCCCAACCAGCGACCGTCTGCCAATAAATGTAGCGTATTCACAGCACCCGCCAATTCAGCTCTGGGAGTCAGCTCATCGGCTATGCCCAAGGCTTGAGTCTTGAACGGCACCGTAATATTGCAACCTTTGCCGCCCTCGGCTGCAAAATGACGTAAACACTCGGTAAAACCATCTAACGGCGCCAGCAGACGTTGATAATCAAGCAACTGCCCCGTTTGCTCGGCAAATTGCTGATGAATAAAAGGAGATTGGCTGTGCTTGATGGGATGCCCGATAACGGCATATCTGTCCATGATGTTTGCTCTCGCTGACGATTTGACGACTGAAATAAGTACTATTGAGTCTTAAGTAGACGGTAAATGCACTGATATTGCCAGTACATACATTTTTTGGTTGCAAAAATTACTAAAACGAATAGATTTTGCGCTAACGAACAAAAATATTGTGGCTGCCTTGGATACTGAACTCTTAAAAACCTTTCTAGAAGTTTCGCGTACTCGCCATTTTGGCAAGGCTGCGGAGCATCTTTACCTGACGCCGTCGGCGGTCAGTTTTCGCATTCGCCAGTTAGAAAGCCAGCTGGGCGTAACGCTCTTTACGCGGCTGCGCAATAATATCCAGCTGACCTCTTCAGGTGATGCACTTATTCCGCATGCCGAGTCCATGCTGTTGGCGTGGGCGCGGGCGCAGCACGAAGTTGCGTTAAGCGAACGACAAACCCAGCAGCTGGCGGTGGCCGGCACGGCCAACTTGTGGGACGCTTACTTGCAAGATGGTTTACATCGCCTGTATTGCGAACTGCCGGCGTTGTCGTTGCGCGCCGATATTCGCACGCCCGAGCAAATGACCCGCGCACTGCTGAGTCGCACCTTGGATTTGGCCTTTTTAACGGATCCGGCGCGCATCGAAGGCGTACACCATGTCGCCATTCACACTATGGAACTGCAACTAGTGTCGTCGCATCAGCATTTGGATACCGCTAAGGCGATGGCGGAAGATTATATCCGCATCGACTGGGGCACCGCCTTTAATACGCAGCATGCCAAGCTGTTTAATGCCAGCACGCCGCCCATATTGCACACCGGCTCTGTGCGGATCGCGCTAGAATATTTATTGCATCATGGCGGCAGTACCTTCTTGCCCAGCTCTATGATCAATGTCTACCAACAGCAAGAGCAGCTGTTTGTGGTGGCTGATACGCCGTCCATTAGTCGCGAAGTGTACGCAGCCTATTTACCCGGTGGGGAGCGTCAAGACATCATAGATCAAGTGATCTCCTTGTTCGCCCCCCAAAGCACTGAGAACTAGACCCAAACTCTGGGCACTAAAAAGTCATGTAATTTGGCCTCATTAGTGCCCGGCTCTGGTTGCCAGTCATACTCCCAGCGCGCCAGCGGCGGCATCGACATTAAAATAGACTCGGTGCGACCGCCGGTTTGCAAACCAAACAAGGTGCCTCGGTCATAGACCAAGTTAAACTCCACATAACGCCCGCGACGATAGAGCTGGAACTGGCGTTCTTGCTCCGTAAAAGGCGTGTCTTTGCGTTTTTCGATAATCGGCAGGTAGGCATCTAAGTAGCCCTCACCCACCGCTTGCATAAACGCAAAGCAGCGCTCAAACGGCCACTGATTTAAGTCATCAAAGAACAAACCACCCACACCGCGAGTTTCATCTCTGTGCTTCAGGTAGAAATACTCATCACACCATTTTTTGTATTCGGCATACACCTGATCGCCAAATGGTGCGCACAAGTCATGAGACACTTGATGCCAATGTTGGCAGTCTTCTTCTACTGGGTAAAAGGGCGTTAAATCAAAACCACCGCCAAACCACCATACGGGATCGGCTCCTTCTTTTTCGGCAATAAAAAAGCGCACGTTGGCATGGCTGGTCGGTACATGCGGGTTATGCGGGTGGATCACCAAAGACACGCCCATGGCTTCAAACGAGCGACCAGCCAACTCGGGCCTGTGCGCGGTGGCAGATGCCGGCATAGCATCGCCGTGCACATGAGAGAAGTTAACGCCGCCTTGCTCGATCACACTGCCATGGCGCATTACGCGACTACGACCACCACCGCCTTCGGCGCGGTCCCAACTGTCTTCAATAAATTGACCAGTACCGTCGGCAGCGGCTAAACCGGCACAAATCTTATCCTGCAGCTGCAGTAAAAAGGCTTTTACAGCCTGAATATCGGGTTGAGTGCTCATTCATTTCTCTCTCAATAAAATTTACGCGGGACGCAGCTTAAGCGGAACAAAACTTAAGCAGGACGTAACACGGCACCCGTGCCGCCATCGCGGATCAAAGAAGGGTTGGCGAGACCTTGGGTGTGGCCGGGCAGAATATAATCCAGCTCAGCACCTAACTGTTGTTCAAGCTCGATAGCAGTGCGCGCCGGCGGCTGGCCGGCAATATTGGCACTGCTCGATACCAAAGGTTTACCAAAGGCCAAGCAAACGTCATGTACCTGCGGATGCGCCGTTACGCGCACCGCCAATGAGTCGAAGCGCCCCCTAAGCCAAGTGGGCACCTCCGGCTTGGCGGGTATGATCCAGGTATTCGGCCCAGGCCACGTATTGAGGATGACGCTTAAGCGCCCTTCGGGTAACTTACTCAAGTCTAAATAAGGCAGCAATTGACTAACATCAGCTGCCACCAAGACTAAGCCCTTGTCAATCGGCCGCTGCTTAATATCGAGCAAGCGCTGCACCGCAGCACCATTGTCTGGATCACAGCCCAGGCCAAAGACGGCCTCGGTGGCATAGCCAATTACGCCGCCTTGGCGCAGTTGCTCTAGGGCTACATGCAGGATGTTCGCGTTCATCTATATGAATTCCTTAGCCTTATACGGGATTAAACCGTTTCATCAAGCGGAGATTTTCGATAACCACAGCCTTTTTTCGGGCAATGTAACTGACCCTTGCGCTCCACTAAGATGGCAAAGCTACAGTCGGGGCAGGTCTCTGCCACCGGCTTATCATTACTGATAAAGCGGCATTGGGGATAATGATTGCAGGCATAAAAGCGTTTACCGTAGCGGGAGGTTCTGGCCACTAATTGCCCTTCTTTACACAGCGGACAGCTGGGCTCGGCGTCACCTTGATCATTAATATCGGCAATATGATGGCACTCGGGGTAATGAGTACAGCCAATGAAGAGGCCAAAGCGGCCTTTTTTGAGCGCTAAAGGGTGCTCACACAACGGGCACTCGCTGCCCTCCAGCACTTTTTCGATATCTTGATCCGGTTCAACCACCTTCAAAGGGCGCAGGTAATCACAGGCAGGATAAGTGACGCAACCAAGAAATGCGCCATGTTTGCCATGGCGTAATTCAAGGACAGCGCCGCATTGTGGGCAGGGAGTGTGCTCCCATTCAGGGGCCATTTCTCTGGTGCTAAATAGACTGGAATCAATTTTCGACATACCGCGCCTCCGAATGCATTACTGCGATTCTATCAGCGCGGCGCCTGTCAGTGAACCGCCCCTTCCGGTTGTTCAAAAATAAGCTCTTCCAGTTGGTGATAAGCGGACTCGCCGCCGGGCACATTAAACAACACCATCATGGCCACCCATTTGAGATCTTCTAACTCAATTTCCGGTGGATCCAGCTCCATCAATCGCTCGATGACGATTTCACGGGTTTCGGCATTCAGCACCTGAACTTGCTCTAAGAACAACAGGAAGCCTCGGCCTTCTGCGTCAATCTTATACATTTCTTCAGCCGTATAAATACGAAATGAACCGGGTTCGGACTTAGCCCAAGCAGGCGTTTCTTCTGCTTCTTGTAAGTCAGCCAAACGTTCTAGCCAAGCTAGCGCCTTGAGGATCTCTTGCTTATGAAAGCCCGCTTGGGTTAATTCATCGGCGAGAGCATCCTGTTCTACCATGGTATCTACATCGGTATGGATGTAGCTTTCGAATAAGTACATGAGTACCTCGAACATGATCATCCCCTCCTCGCTCTGACATAACCCCCGGGTACAGATGCCACCCAGCCAGCCAATTCCAGCTCGACCAACCGAATAAGCACGTCCTGCACCGGCTGCTGACAACGGCTGGCAATCTCATCTAACGCCGTTGTCTCTATTCCTACGTTATCCAACAACTCTGGATAAGGCAATAATTCGACCGCACTTGGATTGAGAACTTTGACTTCGGCCACTGAAAACACCCTAAGCTCTTCTAATATGTCATTGACCTCTAACACTAATTTAGCGCCTTGCTGGATCAGCTGATTACAGCCCTTTGCTAGCGGATTTTGCCAGGCACCGGGAATCGTAAATACCTCTCGCCCTTGCTCAAGTGCGTAACGGGCCGTAATCAAAGAGCCACTGCGCTCGGCCGCTTCTACAACTAACACCCCTAAACTTAAGCCGCTGATGATGCGATTACGCCGTGGGAAATGATGCGCCAGTGGCCCCAACCAAGGGTAACATTCAGAAATTAAGGCACCGCCCGATGCGATAAGATCAAAGGCCAAGCCCAGATGCTGCTTTGGGTAAATTTTGTCTAATCCCGAACCCAGCACGCCTAAGCTAATGCCGCCCGCGTCTAAAGCTGCCTTGTGGCTGAGGCCATCTATGCCCAACGCCAAGCCTGAGGTAATAACCGCACCCGCCGCAACTAACGCCGGAATCAGGTTTTTAGTATTTTCTTTACCCACGTAAGACGGATGCCGACTGCCCACGACGGCGATTTGCGGTTGCGTTAGCGCATCAAGATCACCTTCGACAAATAAAATGAGCGGCGCCGCCGGTGTGGCTTTCAATTGCGTTGGATAATAAGGGCTATCCCAGCTAAGCACATGCCGATTAGATCTGGCTTGTTGCCACGCCAATATAGGTTCGAGAAGATCAAGATGTGCGGTTTGTAATTGGCTTATTTGCTCGGCGCTCACTTTCGTACGTTGCAGATTTTCTGGCAGGTACCAGTGCTTGCCTAAGGTGTGGTAGAGCTTAAGGGCACGCACAGGCCCAATGCCTTGGGTGTGTTGTAAGGCCAACCAAGGCAATAAAGGGTGCTGAGTTAGTGCTGCTACCATCTGCCACCTCATCCATAAGTCTGGTCAGGTTAATAAAACAAAAACTTAAAGTTAGGCTACGAACAAGCCGCAATTAGCGCCATTCTGGTCCTTGTTTGTCCGCTTGTGGTGACTTGTGCTAACTCTTGCTGTTTTTTGTGCGCCGACATGGTTAAAATACTACCAATATCGCTAGAGAAAAGAGCTAACTCGTTATGGCAAAAGTATTACCCGTATTACGTTTTCCCGATGAACGCCTGCGTACCATCGCCCAGCCCATCACCGAATTCACCCCTGAATTACAGCAAATTGTAGATGATATGTTTGAAACCATGTACGCAGAAGAAGGCATAGGCCTAGCTGCGACGCAGGTGGATATTCATTTACGTTTGATCGTGATGGACGTATCGGAAGACAGAGCCGAGCAATTGGTGCTGATCAACCCCGAAATTTTAGAACAAAGCGGCAACACAGGTATCGAGGAAGGTTGCTTGTCGGTGCCAGGCGCACGCGCTTTGGTAGAAAGAGCCGAGTTTGTGACGGTCCGCGCACAAAATGTCAAAGGTGAGACCTTTGAATTTGCCGCCGACGAGTTACTGGCCATCTGTATTCAGCATGAAATGGATCATCTGATTGGTAAGTTGTTTGTGGATTATTTATCGCCACTGAAACGCCAACGCATTCGCCAGAAAATGGAAAAGCTGACCAAGCAAGAAGCCCAAGATCTGCAATCATAAGGACACCTCTTGAGCCCTCTCAATATTATTTTTGCCGGTACGCCGGATTTTGCTGCCCGCCATTTGCAGGCGCTACTGGGTTCTGAACATAAGGTAGTGGCGGTTTACACCCAGCCAGATCGCCCTGCGGGTCGCGGTAAAAAATTAACACCCAGTGCCGTAAAAGTGGCAGCCGAGTTAGCTGGCATTCCCGTATTTCAGCCCCCAAGCCTGCGCGATGAAACCGCTCAGCAAGCATTAACCGCCCTGAATGCGGATATTATGGTGGTGGTGGCTTACGGTCTGATCTTGCCCCAAGTGGTATTAGCTGCGCCGCGCTTAGGTTGCATTAATGTGCATGGCTCTTTGTTGCCGCGCTGGCGTGGTGCCGCCCCCATTCAGCGGGCCATTTGGGCCGGTGATGTGGAGACAGGCGTCACTATTATGCAGATGGATAAAGGCTTAGATACCGGCGATATGTTGCACATCGCTCGCTTGCCTATCGAGAATACCGATACCTCAGCGACGCTATATGAAAAATTGGCCGAGATTGGGCCGCAAGCCCTGCTGGAAAGTCTGACCGTGATTGCTAATGGTCAAGCCCAACCTGTGGTGCAAGACGATGCGTTAGCGAACTACGCCGAAAAGCTTTCTAAAGAAGAAGCTCTCATTGACTGGCAACAGCCAGCGGCACAGATAGAGCGTTGTGTGCGGGCCTTTAATCCTTGGCCATTTAGCTACTTCTTAGTAGGCGAGCACAATATTAAGGTCTGGCAGAGCCAAGTGCTGGCAGATGACGAGTGCACACAAGAGCCAGGTACTATTATTAGCGCCAGCAAGGCAGGCATAGATGTGGCAACCGGAAATGGCGTGTTGCGCTTGTTGAGTTTGCAACCGCCCGGCAAAAAAGCCATGAGCTGCCAAGATTTGCTCAATGCACGTAAAGACTGGTTTCAAGTAGGCGCCGTTTTAAGCTAAACACGGTTTTTAGCTAGAAATTGCTCTTAGCTAACCGTATTTATCAGCTAAATACGGCTCACGCCTAACCCCTTAACCTTAATGGTAATTCTATGAAAACCCGTGCCGCCGCCGCCAATATCATTCATCAGGTGCTAAACCAAGGTCAGTCCTTGTCTGGCTTACTGCCTCGCTATCAGCAAGAAGTGGCGCCAAAAGACCGCGCCCTACTGCAAGAGCTGTGCTTTGGCACCTTACGTTGGTATAGCCGACTCGATGCCATCGCCAAGCAACTGGTAGAAAAGCCGCTTACCGGCAAATACAAGGTAGTGCATAGCCTGTTGTTAGTGGGTATTTATCAGTTGTTATATACCCGCATTCCGCCTCACGCGGCATTAGCCGAAACCGTGGCCGCCTGTAAATTAGTAAAGGCCGAACCGTTTAAAGGCATGGTAAACGGTATCTTGCGCAACGTTCAACGCCAGCAAGAAGAGCTAACCGCTAAGGTAGATGCCTTGCCGCAACTGCGTTTGGCGCACCCTAACTGGCTGGTAAAGCGTATTCAAAAAGCCTATCCCCAGCTGTGGGAAGAAATTCTCACCGCCAATAACCAGCATCCGCCGATGTGGATCCGCGTAAATCAAAGCCAACATACTCGCGAAGAGTATTTGGCATTATTGGCAGCCGCTGAGATTGAGGCTACGCCAGACGCACTGGCAGACAGTGCGCTTTGCTTAAGTCGACCGTTAGATGTGACGCTCTTGCCCGGTTTTGAGCAAGGAGCAAGCTCGGTGCAGGACGCCTCGGCACAGTTGGCGGCTCAACTGCTAGACGCCCAAGCCGGTGACTTGGTGTTGGATGCTTGTGCGGCACCGGGTGGCAAGACGGCGCATATTTTAGAGCACCAGCCCCACGTAAAACAATTAGTGGCGGTGGATATGGACGGTGAGCGCCTCAAGCGGGTGCATCAAAACTTAGACCGTATCAACTTACAAGCGACCGTCATCGAAGCCGATGCGGCACAGCCTGATGCTTGGTGGCACGGCGAACACTTTGATCGCATCTTGCTGGACGCGCCTTGCTCCGCCACCGGCGTGATCCGTCGTCATCCAGATATTAAATGGTTACGGCGCGCGGAAGACATAGCGCAGCTGGCCAAGTTACAGGCTCAGATCTTAGATGCGCTTTGGCTAAAGTTAGCGCCCGGCGGCACGCTCTTGTACGCCACTTGCTCGATTTTACCCGATGAAAATAGCGAGCAAATTATCAGTTTCTTAGGCCGCACCCCAAATGCGCAGCATATCCCACTGCACGATGAGGACACGCCTGCTACGCCAGGCTGGCAGATCTTGCCAGCGGCGAGCCATGGCGACGGCTTTTATTATGCAAAGCTAACTAAAAAAACAAGTACATTAGCATGAAGATCATCATCTTGGGCGCAGGTCAAGTCGGGGGTACGCTAGCGGAAATTCTCGTTAGCGAGAATAACGACATTACCGTGGTCGATACCAATGCCGAACGACTGCGCGAGTTGCAGGATAAGTTCGACTTGCGGGTTATTAACGGCCACGGCTCTTACCCTAACGTGCTGCGCGATGCCGGCGCTCAAGATGCGGATTTGCTGGTGGCGGTGACCAGTAGCGATGAAACCAACATGATTGCTTGCCAAGTTGCCTACTCGTTATTTAACACACCCAATAAGATAGCGCGCATTCGCTCACCGGAGTTTTTAGCGGAGCGCGAGCGTTTGTTTCTTAATGAGGCGCTGCCGGTAGACAATTTGATAGCACCAGAGCAACTGGTCACCGAATATATTTATCGGTTGATCCAGTATCCGGGTGCGCTGCAGGTGGTGGATTTTGCTCAAGGTAAGGTGGGGCTTGTGGCCATTAAAGCCTATTACGGCGGGCCATTAGTAGGCAATGCGCTGTCCAGTCTGCGCGATCATATGCCGGGCATTGATACTCGAGTGGCGGCGATTTTTCGCCAAGACAGACCAATACGCCCACAAGGCACCACCATAATAGAAGCGGACGATGAAGTATTCTTCGTGGCGGCGAGCGGCCATATTAAAGCCGTGATGTCAGAGTTGCAGCGGGTAGAAAGTGACTATAAACGCATCATGATAGTGGGCGGCGGCCATGTGGGGGCAGGGCTCGCCAAGCGCTTAGAGAAGAACTACTCGGTAAAGCTGATTGAGCACAACCTCAAGCGCGCCGAGCAGTTATCGGAATTGCTGGAGGAGACCATCGTCTTTTGCGGTGACGCCGCGGATCAAGAACTATTGATTGAAGAGCATATCGAGCAAGTCGATGTCTTTATTGCGGTCACCAACCAAGACGAAGCCAATATCATGTCGGCTATGCTGGCGAAGAAACTGGGCGCCAAGAAGACAATGGTGCTTATTCAGCGCAGCGCCTACGTGGACTTAGTACAAGGTGGCAGCATAGATGTGGCGATTTCACCTCAACAAGCCACTATTTCGGCACTGCTGACCCATGTGCGCCGCGCCGATATCGTCAACGTGCACTCATTGCGCCGCGGGGCCGCCGAAGCCATAGAAGCCATAGCACACGGCGATAGCGACACCTCTAAGGTGGTGGGCCGCCAAGTGGGCGAGCTCAAACTGCCCCCTGGTACTACGGTTGGCGCCCTAGTGCGCGGCGACGAGGTGATCATCGGGCACAACCAAACCGTAATCGAGCAAAACGACCATGTGATCTTATTCTTAGTCGATAAGAAGTTTATTCCCGAAGTAGAGCGCTTATTCCAACCTGGTCCCTTCTTTCTCTAATAATGTATACCTAACATTTTTCCTCTCACATACAGCCCCACGGACGGAGCTTGCGATGTTTAGCATCAGACCCATCGCCTTTATTTTAGGCTCAGTGCTCTCTAAATTAGCGCTCTTCATGTGGTTGCCCACGCTGCTGGCGCTGTCCACTGACGGTGCTAGCTTTCAAGAGTTTTTATTAGCCACCCTGCTCACACACATTGCCGCGCTGTTATTCTGGCTAATGGGCCGCGGCACAAAAGTGCAGCTTAGGGTAAAGGAAATGTTTTTGCTCACCACCTTGGTGTGGCTGAGCGTGTGCCTGTTCGGTGCCCTGCCGTTTATCTTTATCAGCCATATCAGCTTTACCGACGCCTTCTTTGAAACCATGTCTGGTGTCACCACCACAGGCTCAACCATACTCACCGATTTGGCTCACACGCCGTCCCCCATATTGTTATGGCGTTCCATCTTGCAATGGCTGGGCGGCGTGGGCTTTATTGTGGCCGCGGTGGCGATTTTGCCCAACCTCAACGTGGGCGGCATGAAGCTATTCCAAACCGAATCCTCCGACTGGTCCGATAAAAGCGCCCCCCGCGCCGCCACTATGGCCAAGCGTATCGTGGTGCTCTACGTCACGCTCACTTTCGCCTGTGTGTTGAGCTATTACCTGTTATCCAACATGAACGGCTTTGAGGCTATTAACCATGCCATGGCCACCTTAAGTACCGGCGGTTTCTCTACCTCAGATAAGTCGATGAATAACTTTTCGGTTGGCGCCCACTGGGTGTCCATCGTCTTTATGCTGGTCGGCGGCCTGCCTTTTTTATTAATGGTGTACAGCCTACAACAGCGCAACTTTCATCTCTTTAAAGACGCCCAAGTACGGGGGTTTTTCATCCTGCTGTTAGTGTCCGGCGCCATCTTGAGTTTGTATTTATCGCTCACCGAGCGTTATTTCTGGACAGACGCCATTCGCATCAGTTTGTTTAATTTAGTGTCTGTGATCACCACCACCGGCTTTAGCTTAGAAGATTTTGGCGGTTGGGGGGCGTTTCCCTTGCTGTTGTTTGGCTTGCTGATGGCCTGTGGCGCTTGCTCAGGCTCCACGGCGGGAGGCTTTAAGATCTTTCGTTTTCAAGTCGGCATGGCGTTATTTAAGAAGCAGCTGTATCTGCTCATTCATCCCAGAGCCATGGTCGGTCAACGCTATAACGGCCGCCACTTGGACGACGGCATAGTGCGGTCTTTGATCACCTTTATCTTCGGCTACTTCGCCACCATAGTGCTGCTGGCGTTATTGCTGGCACTGGTGTCATTACCACCGCAAGTGGCCATTTCGGCTGCTATTACTGCAGTAGCAAACGTCGGCCCTGGCATTGGCGATCTTATTGGTCCTAACGGCAACTTTGCCAGCTTGCCCGACTCGGCCAAATGGTTATTAGCCATGGGGATGTTAATGGGTAGGCTAGAGATAATGACGGTGATGGTACTGTTGTTTCCGCGTTTTTGGCGGAGCTAATTAACACCTAACTTAAAGTACTAAGCTGGAAAAAAGCTAAATCTGTAGACTTGGGATGTTAACTTTCAGCTTCCATTTTTTCTCTTATCACGACCTCGGGTAGACGATCCGCAGTGCTGGCTCTTTCTCTTAGGTGCTCAGGTAACGGTTTGGTCACCTCCACGCCTAACTCACGAAAGGCTTCCGCTTGGCGGATCAGGTTGCCACGGCCGGTGCTGAGCTTCTTCATAGCGCGCTGATAATGGTCTTCGGCTTTGTGCAAAGATAGGCCCACGGCTTCCATGTCTTCGGTGAAGGAGCGCAGTTTTTCATAGATTTTGCCTGCCGACTCGGCAATTTTCCGGGCATTTTGATTTTGCCGCTCTACTCGCCATAAATTTTCTATGGTGCGCAGTGCCACTAATAAGTTGGTGGGGCTGACCAACAATATATTGTTGTCTAAGGCGTATTTAATTAAAGCGGGTTCGGCTTCTACTGCCACCAAAAAAGCCGGCTCCACGGCCACAAACATCAGGACATAATCGAGCGTGCGCACCCCTTGCAGCTGCTGATAATCTTTACGACCTAATTCTCGAATATGACCGCGCACCGAGTTCACATGTTCACGCAAGGCCAGCTCGCGCGCCTGCGCATCCTCGCCATTGTAGTAACGCTCGTAGGCGGTCAGCGAGACTTTAGCGTCGATAATGATGTCTTTCTCTTGCGGTAAGTGCACCACTACATCGGGCTGATAACGCTTGCCTTCTGCATTATTCAAGCTCAATTGCGTGCTGTATTCATGCCCTTCGCGCAAGCCTGATTCGGACAACACTCTGGAAAGTACCACTTCGCCCCAGTTACCTTGCTGCTTACTGTCACCTTTTAGCGCGCGGGTGAGCGCTGAGGTGTCGGCGCTCATCTGTTGGTGCAGCTCGGCCAAACGCTCAATTTCAAATTTCAGACTGTGCCGTTGGCGGCTTTCATCAGCATAGGTTTCTTGAATGTTGCGCCGAAAGCCCTCTAATTGCTCGCGCAACGGCGTCAGTAAACCGTCCAAACTGTGCTGGTTAAGCTCTCGGAAGTTATGGGTTTTTTGCTCAAAAATACGCTGTGCTAAGTTTTCAAATTGCTGGGCTACCCGCGCTTCGCTGGCTTCAAACTCAATTTGCTTGTCGGCGGTAACTTGGCGCTCTTGGCGCAACAAGGTTTCGTATTCCTTAAGTCGACCGTTCATCTTCATGAGAAGCTGCTGTTGCTGATCCAGCTTTTGCCGCGTGTCTTGCAGCTCTTGGTGTTTATCTTGCAGCAAAGCTTGCCCCTGCTGCACTTGCTGGGCCAACAGTTGCAAACGCGCACCTAGACTTAAACGCGACAATGCCCAGCCCAGCAGCAAGCTAGCACTGGCTGCTAACACATAAGGCCAAATCACAGTGAGGGATAGCATATCAACGCCTACGCTGTTCGATGAAGGCTGTCACATGGCGATTAAAGCGCAGCCACACTAAAACGTAGAGTAAATAAAATAATACAATCAGCCACTTATGCTGATTAACGCCAGCGTCAAAGTCGTTAAAACTCACGCCCATCACTTCCACGTAGAGTATTAACAGCAGCGGAAACATCAAAAATACCGACCAGCGCCAGCATCGGCCGAGCAAGGAGAGAATGACACTATTATGTAAGGCACTGTTCTTCAGAGGCATGATTACTCAGGTATGGTTATTCAAGACGTAATATTCAAAGGCAATAGCTCAGAGGCGATCGGCTTTTAGCTTAACAGTGCAAGCCGCAACATTCAGCTCTCAGATAGCATTCAGCCCTCGATAGTATGCAGCCCTCAGCCAGAATGCAGATACTGCTTGAGCCGCTCACTGGGGATAGAGCTACAAGATGATAATGTATAGGCCGCCCATTGGCTGGCTTGCGCCAGTGCACTGCCCATAGGCAACTCTGCTAGCAAAGCGTGGATCAGACCACCGGCAAAGGCATCGCCGGCACCGGTGGCATCCACCACAGAAACGACAGGCGCCGGGACTTGAATATGCTGGTTGGCAGAAAACGCCTCGGCGCCCTGCTCACCATTGGTGACCACCAACCATTGCAGACTCTCGCCGGCCAACTGCTTGGCATGCAGCCAGTGATTGCCAGCATGGCCGTCTGAGTTCGTATTTAAGCCAACAGCTAAGTCAGCAGCTGAGGCGATCATCACCTGACAGGGCCTTGGCCAGCGCCCACCCTTAGGATATTGACTGACCACTAGGGTCTGACTCAGCATCTGCGCCATATACGCCGCCGCTTCTAAGCCCTCGTAGTTCACATACAAACAATCCACGCTTGAACGAGGCAGCTTACTGGGTAACGCTGGCACACGGTGTTGGCGCAAAATAGTACGCTCGCCTGCCCCGTCCACCAGCACTAATAGCTCGCCGGTTTCACCTACAAACTGCTCCACTTCGCTAATGTCGAGACCCAGTTGAGTGGCGGCCTGCAGCAACCAGCTGCCTGTTTCGTCATTGCCCACCCGCGACAAAATACGCACGCGATGCCCCGCCCACAACAAACCTGTGCCGGTATTAGCGCCGCCGCCGCCTAAACGTCGTCCTTGATCCCGATACTGCAAGCGGCTGCCGGCAATCAGCGGCTCATCTAATGCCAAGACATGATCGCAGTTTAAGTTGGCCAGTAGCCGTATGTTTGCCATTCAGTCCCTTTGTGCTGTAGGTGTGATTAAAAATGCTAACTAAACGACTTAATCGGCGCGGCTCACATAGCGTTTGTCTGTAGTATGAATGCGCACCCGATCGCCTATGGCTAAGTATTCGGGTACTTGTATGGTTAGGCCGGTGGCGAACGTCGCCGGTTTAGTGCGTGCCGAGGCAGACGCACCCTTTAATTCCGGCACCGTATCGATGATTTCCATTTCTACGGTTTGTGGCGGCTCAAGCCCGATGAGCTGGCCATCAATTAATAACGCTTGAATGCCCATCGTGCTTTCATCTAAGAACAATAGTTCATCACTAATATCGGCACTGCGAATGGGATACTGACTGAAATCCTCGTTATCCATGAAGATATGCTCATCACCGTCCACGTAAGACAAGACGACGGTTCGGCGCTGCAGCTCTATGGTATTAAGCTGGTCGTCGCCTTTAAAACGCTCTTCCACCTTATGGCCGCTTCTCAGGTCGGTAAAGCGCATCTTATATAAAGTGGCACCGCCACGAGCACTGGGCGTTTGCATATCTATGTCGCGCACCATGAGTAACTTGCCATCCAGCTCAACCACCAAACCTTTTTTGATCTCACTTGCCTTTGCCATACCCGCCTCCGATATCTGCCAATTAAGGTAAAGTCGCATCTTAGCCAAGACCACCCCTTTGGGCTAGCGTTTGGCACGCATAGTTATGCACTCAAGTTAAAACAATCAAGCCACCCTAAGGTGGCCTGATTGTTTTAAGCATTATTTACAGCTCAGCGTTAGGCCTGCAGTATCTTATCCAGCGCTTGCTCAAAGGTGGCGACGGTAGCGGCTACATCTTTCAGCTTTTCTAGCCCAAACAGACCGACGCGAAAGGTCTGAAAATCGGCGGGTTCGTCACACTGTAATGGCACGCCGGCGGCAATTTGCAGCCCTTGTGCCATAAATTTAGCGCCACTCTTAATAGCCGCATCTTGGGTGTAGCAAACGATAACGCTGGGGGCTGCAAAACCTGCGGCGGCTAGGCTCTTAATGCCACGCTTCGCCAATGCGGCGCGCACTTGGTCGCCCAAAAGCTGCTGCTGGGCTTTTATCTCGGCAAAACCGAGGCGTGCCGTTTCTTGGATAGTATCGCGAAATTGCGCCAAGGCATCGGTGGGCAAGGTGGTGTAATAGGCGTGTCCGCCTTGCTCGTAGGCAGCCATCACCTTTAACCATTCATTCAAGTCACAGGCAAAGCTGGTGCTTTGAGTTTGCTCAGCACGAATTCTGGCGCGCGCACTCAACATCACCAAACCGCAGCAAGGTGCGCTGCTCCAGCCTTTTTGTGGTGCACTAAGCAACACATCTATGCCACAGGCTTTCATATCGACCCAAGTGGCGCCAGAGGCGATGCAGTCCAGCACGAATAAGCCGCCCACTTCATGAGTGGCTTGGCTCACCGCTTTCAGATAATCATCCGGTAAGATCATGCCAGCGGCGGTTTCGACGTGAGCGGCAATCACCACACCCGGCTTATTGGCCAAAATGCTGGCCACCACTTCTTCAATCGGTGCTGGCGCAAAGGCCGCCTGAGGGCCGGCTGCGATGGCGCGGGCTTTCAGTACCGTTTCTGAGGCGGGGATCTTTCCGGCAGCAAAAATTTGGCTCCAACGATAGCTAAACCAACCATTACGAATAATCAGACAATCTTGGTCGGTGGCAAATTGGCGAGCGACCGCTTCCATGCCGAAGGTGCCACTGCCAGGGATCACCGCCACTGCATCCGCGTGATATACCTCTTTAAGGCTGCTTGAGATATCACGCATCACCTGTTGAAAGCGTTGTGACATATGGTTCAGCGCGCGGTCCGTATAAACCACTGAAAATTCGCGCAGACCATCTGGGTCCACATGGGGCAATAATCCGGACATAAGCACCTCTAATTTCTAAAACTAATGTAACAAGCTCGCGGCATTAAGGATGATAATCAGTCAAAAGCTTGGTCCGATATCACGACTTACAGCCGACGACCGCGAATATTTCGCCCGTGCCGGCCTGTAAATAAAGGCAAGCAACAAGAGAAATGGCGAAGCCGACTAAACCGAAGGGCGATTAATGAGTCTGCGCTGACCTACATCTTAGGCGATAAGCTAGGAATAGGTTAAGCGTGAGACCGTTAATGATGCCTAATCTGTCAGTAAATAACAAAGATCTAATACACAAATCTTCTCTACTAACCTCTGCCAGCAGACCCTAGGTAGATGTTACTATAAATACCCTATTTTAAACTGGCACGTTAACTCGGATACGTAAGGTAAAACTCCATGAAAGAAACATTTAGCTTAGAAGGCAATCCCTTTATTCCGCTACACAACTTACTGAAGGTGCTGGGCTGGTGTGAGTCTGGCGCCATGGCCAAGGATGTGATTGATGTGGGCTTAGTAACGGTAGATGGCCAAGTAGAACTGCGTAAACGCTGCAAAATACTTGCAGGCCAAGTGGTGCGCTTTCAAAAGCAAGAAATAGCGGTAACGGCTTAACGCACAGAGTCAGCGGTGAAGAGCTAGCTGTGAAAAATACACAGGGATGCATAAGCAGTGAGAAAAATCTCAGGTGCAGGCTCAGTACTGCGCCTCATTCTTCACGCCTTACCACCAGCCAAGCGCCTGAACCTGAACCTGAGCCACTAAAATATTCACCTGCCCCTTTCCTGTTCCTATGCTTCTTAATCTATCATCACGCTCAACTATCACGTGCAAACCTAAGTTCATCATGGGCGCCACTCTCTTTACGTTTGCGCCGCTGTTTTGCGCCTGAGCCTCACCAAAATAACGTCGATTTTTACGGCATGTGGGCTGGGTTTAGTGGCTATTGTGCTAATGACTTAGCTTTACCCTTGAAAAGTAAGCCGTTGCTGTTCACTATTCTTACATCATCGGACCCGAGAATGCCTAATGACAGACCGTCATGCTCACCGGATCCGAATAATAACAATATTAAAGGAGCCATTATGAGAATCGCTATCTTAAGTGCCAGCGTCCTGTTATTGACCGCCTGCAGTAGCGGCCCCACCACAGAGGTCGTTAACTCAGAGCTGCAGCATCACCACTGGACCTTAAGTGCCATAGATGGCGTGGCCATCGCCTCTGATATTAAGTCGGATTTAGAAATTGCCGAACACTTTACTATTAACGGTTTAGCGGGTTGTAATCGCTTCTTTGGCAGCGCCCGTGTTGAAAAAAATCGCCTGATCGCAGATCCGTTAGCCACCACTATGATGGCCTGCTCACCGGCAGAGCAAGTCGTCGAGCAGGCGGTGTTAGAGACCTTGGGTAAAGGAGCGACCATTAATAATCAAGGGACAGAGCTGACGCTAACCGGCGACCAGCATACCCTGACATACACCTTAGCCGACTGGATGTAAGCCGGCGAAAAAATAGGTTACTGACCGTTTAGAGTGAGATTGAGTGATGACTGTATCCGCTATCTTGATTTGCCCGGCCTGTCAGGCTAAAAACCGAGTACCCGAAGCGCGCTTAGTTGAGGCGCCACAATGTGGCAAGTGTCAGGCGCAGTTATTACCCGCCGAGCCACTGACGCTGAATGGCGGCTTGCTCAATCGTTTGTTGGCACACGAAACCTTGCCTTTGGTCGTGGACTTTTGGGCACCTTGGTGTGGCCCCTGCCAGCAAATGGCGCCCACTTTTACGGCTGCAGCGGCCAATTTTCAAGGGCAATTGCGCTTAGCTAAACTGGATACCGAAGCTCACTCGGCGGCTGCCGCCCTGTGGGCGATTCGCTCTATTCCCACCTTGATTGCTTTTCATCAAGGCAAAGAAATTGCTCGTCAGTCCGGTGCACTTTCCGCCGGTCAATTGCAGCAATGGCTGCAAAGCTTAGCGAGTTAAGACTTACTTTCTGTGATGGCGCTAGCCGAGTCTGGGGTGCGCGAAGCTGATAACTTTCGGTCATGAAATAGGGCCGGCAACCTGATATATCGAGGTTTTATACCCGTGGAATACATAATGAACCAAGCCGAACAAACGCGTTTAGCGCGTATTTTGGAACAAACTCGTAGCATAGCGTTAGTGGGAGCCTCTAATCGTCCAGAGCGGGCCAGTTATCAGGTGATGGACTACCTATTACAACACGGTTTTATCGTGTATCCGGTGAATCCGCAACTTGCGGGTGCCGTGATCTTGGGACAAACCTGTGTGGCCGAGCTCGATGAGCTAGAGCAGCCGGTACACTTGATTAATGTATTTCGTCGCGGCGAGTTTGCCGCTCAACTTGCCGAACAAGCCATAGAGCAAGATGCCCAGTGTTTGTGGCTGCAAGAAGGCGTGGTTTGTGAGGCTGCATCAGAGTTAGCCCATGAAGCCGACATGGATTATGTAGAAGATATCTGCATCAAGAGAGTGCACCAGCAATTGGCAGCGCATTCTTAAGTACCCGTGACGAGGGCATAAAAACGGGCTCATATTGAGCCCGTTTTTGTTGACTAATGTTTACTTAGCCAAGTATTAGCTAACTGCCATCTACTTAATGGTGGTCGTGACCGCCTTTATCTTGATCTGTCTTACCTTGATCAGTCTTGCCATGGCCCGCATGATCATGTGGGGCTGTATCTGCCGCCTGCTCCGCCTCTACCGCCACTTCAATTTCGACTTTACCGGCTTGTTTAAAATGCAAGGTCACCGGAAACTTAGTATCGACGGCAGGCACTTCTTTAAGACCCATCAACATTAAATGCAAGCCACCGGGTGCCAGTTTCTGCTCACCGTGCGCGGGAATGACTAAGTCATTCACTTGGCGCATCTTCATCACATCCCCTTCTTTAATGTGGGTATGTATTTCTACCTTATCGGCAATCGGGCTCTCGGCACTGAGCAGCACGTCATCGGTATCGCCTTTATTGGTCACAGTAAAATAGGCCGAACCTACGGTCGCTACGGTCGGTAAAGGCCGCGCCCAAGGATGAGCAATGTCGAGCTTACCTGCATGATATTCGTGCGCTATCGCGACGCTTGAACCGAGCACACTTGAGCCCAGTACCAGTGCCGAAGCAAATAACATTTTTAAATTTTTCATTAGTCATCCTCTGTTAAAAGTGAACCAAGCCTGAGTGTCCAGCCCTAGCTTCCACAATTAAAAATCTGCAAGCCCGTCATTTTATACAAGGCAGGTGACCAACATACAAGCGCTAAACAAGACGCCGCATTTCACGTTCGCAGCTCAGTCGCAGGTCTGGTGGCTAAGCTAACTCTAAACCGGAATGAGACTCTCCGCTTAATTCAAACTCGCCACTTATTAAGAAATCATATCTGCCGTGAGCAACGCAAAGAAATCACTTACCGGCATGGGCCTGTGGTATTTAAAACCTTGTAGATAATGGCAGCCTTGCTGTTGTAGCCATTGTTCTTGATCAATATTTTCGACGCCCTCCGCCACCACAGCTAAGCCCAAACCACGAGCCATGCCCAATACTGACAAGGTAATGGCACAATCATCGGGATTATGAGGGAGGTCTTGAATAAAGGAGCGGTCAATTTTCAACTTGGTAAAAGGCAGATTTTTAAGGCGCAACAAAGACGAGTAACCGGTACCAAAATCATCAATCGACAACTTAATGCCCATTCGCACCAGTTCCGTTAAGGTATCAGGCAAAGTACTGGAATCTTCCTTAATGGCGTCTTCGATCATTTCCAGCTCTAGCTGGCCACCTTGAATTTGATAATGTTCAAGCAAATTAAACACCTTATCCGCCAATAAAGGATCCATTACTGTATCGGCAGATAAATTCACCGCCACCGGTGGCATACACAGGCCCTGAGCTCGTGCCTGTTTAATGTCTTGGCACACTCGCTCTAGCACCCAAGAGTCCAGCTCCGCTATTAAGCCCGCTTCGTAAGCTAAGGGTAAAAACTCGGCGGGAGATAAGAAACCGGCACTGGGATGACACCAACGCACTAAGGCTTCACAGCTCACTAGCGTTTGGAGATCCGCAGACATAATCGGCTGATAAAATACACTCAAGCCCTGATTGGCGAGCGCATCTATTAATTGGCTCTCCAATAAAAAGCGGGCCTTAGCAGAAACAGACACTGCTTGATTATAAAATTGCGCCTGACGCCGACCGCAGGCCTTGGCGTGATACATGGCCGACTCACTGCAGCGCAATAGGCTATTAATATCATCCGCATCCCTAGGGTAAAGCGCCACCCCCACGCTGGTGGTCACGGTCAATTTTTGCTGGCCGATATCAATCGGTTGGTGGAGCATATCCATAATGCTCGCCACCGTCGCGGCAAGCTCAGCGTCATCGTCTGGCCAAGAATATAAGAGGGCAAATTCATCTCCGCCCACTCGCGCCACCATGTCTTTGCCCGGTAGCAACAAGCCACGTAAGCGGGCGGCCACTTCGCTCACTATCGCATCACCCACTTGGCCGCCTAAGGCATTATTAATGGCATTCAAGCGGTCAATATCAAACCACAGTAAGGCAAAGGTATTAGGCGCGGGTTCTTGGATCAGCTGCTGCATGCGATGTTGCAAGGCATGACGATTTTGTAGGCCGGTAAAATCGTCGTGATGCGTAATGTAGTCCAGCTCTTTACGACTATTGAGCCAAGCCTGATGGGTGTTGATAAGACTGATGGTGTCGGCAAAGGCGGTGGCGCAAGCAATATCGGGCAAGCTCCAGAATCGCGGTTCTGTACTCTCTAAGCTCAAGATGCCATAGAGGCGGTTACCGTCATAAATAGGCGCATCCAATATAGAGGCCATGCCCGAAGCCGCACCTAGGTAGCTACATTTCAAAGACTGAGTACGCGGGTCTTGAATCGCATCGTGGGTAAAGAGAATTTCCGCCTCTTCTAAGGCGTTGAAATACAAAGGGTGTTGCGCTCGAAGCAAGGTGTAAGAAATATAATGATGACCAGACTGCGGCTGATAATAAAACTCCCGATTGAGGCTAGCGCCACACAGGCTCATACTCCAAATTGACACGCTGTCGGTCTTTAATAAATCACCACACAACGCCAGCAGCGCTTCCAACTTTTTACGTTGGCTAAGCCCACCAAAATAAGCGCCGTGCAGCAATTGCATCAAGGCTTTGTGATAGCTAAAAAACGTCTTAACGGGTTCCACAGATAATCCATTAGCTGATGGGGGGCAAAGGCATAATGGCAAAGTCATTTCGCGCTGTCCAACACCGAATAAACACAGATCAAAGAATGTGACTCGCCAGCGGATTGCTTACTCTTCGCGGGCAATCACTACTTGGCTAAAACCTAATTTCAGGAAATATTCTTCGCGAAAGTCTTTCAGGGTTTTACGGTCATTTCGGCAGACATTGGCCAGCTGATTTTCCATGCGATGAAATTGAGTTAAATCCACGCCCTCAGCTAAGGCGATAGCGTCATACACGCTGTGGTGTTTGTCGTTCGCATAACCGATTTCTTTTTGTAGGTTGCGATAGAGGTAAGTAATACGATAAGCCATGGGAAAACCTTTGAGTAAAACACTATTGTCCCTGCATCCGCGAATCGACTCAAGCATTGCTTCAGCGAGCAGCGCATTGGTCCTCGCCACCGAAGCCTGTGCATTAGCTTGAGCTAGCTCACAACTGAACCAAGGGATCTGTATCTGGCCAAGATATGGCATACTAAAATACGTTAACCTACTGTCATGATTAATTTTTGTGGAGTGAACCGCCCGTGATCAGCGTTAAGCGTAAAGATGGTTTTTCTCTCAAAATATCCCGTATTCTGCGCGAAGCTACCGAGCATAAATTTGATATTTATTTTTTTGTGCCCGGCGAGCTGGGCCTCAACACCAAAGTGGTCCCTGAAGAAGAGTTTTACTATAACGCCATTCATGTGCAGCGCACCTACTTTAGTGATCGGCCTTATCTCCCCTTAGTCCACAGTCGGCTGGCGCGCCGCGGCGGCGAGCTGTCGTCGGAGCAATATCGCTTAAGCCTCAGTTTATATGCCTATCAATATGTCATCGGTCTTGAGCAGTCTTGCCAAGAGTTACGCAATGAAAAGAACGACACTAATCAGACTAACATCGAGGAGCTGATAGCCCTGACCCAAGATATATTACGCCGCTTGCGTCGTAATAATCCTGAAGACCCCACATTACGTAAGTATTACGCTAATATCGACAACTACTTATCTTGGTTTACCGAGCAAAGATTATTGTCATTAGTGGCACACTTGCCACGCAGCGGTGATTATAAAACGGTAAAAGGCCTATTATTGACCGTTTGCGATAGCGAGCATGCTCACCGTGAGCAACAGCAATACAATTCGAATTACACCACAGAAGCGCTGTCGCGTATTTCAAATAAGATGCGCCTGTTGCGGCGCTTAATTGAATATCCAGTGACCTTAAAAGAAAAAACTCGCGAGCTGGGCGGCGGCGAAGAAAAAGCCCTTAAAGCCGGCGTCACCGCCGTGGTGATGACGGCCATGTCATTGGCGGTGTTTGAGGTGCGGGAAACCTTAGGCAGCATTTCGTTGTTAGTGATTTTAACGCTGGCACTTATGTATGCGCTGCGCGAGGTTTTTAAAGATGACTTGCGCAATACCTTGTGGCGCTGGCTGCGCAAAGGACGCCCAAAATGGCGGCGCCAATATTTTGATGTGAACAGCAATCAAGTGGTCGGTCGTCAATTAGAGTGGTTTGACTATCGCAAACCCGCCAAGCTCAGCGAGGAGATCCTCAATGCGCGACGGGCCAACATTAGTCAAAAAGAAGAAATCATCATGCATTACGGCAGTCACTCGCGCATGCTGCCGATCCGCTTCTTAAGCGGCTATGAGCAAACCCGAGAAACCCTGCACCTAGACTTAACCCTGCTCTCTAAGCTGATGGAAAAAGGCTCACATCATGTTTATCAATTAAAAGAAGGACAGGTCTCGCGTCATGCGGTAGAAAAACGCTACCTCATCAACTTAGTCACCCGCGAAATTCAAGGCCAAAAACCGCCGGTGATCCAACGCTGGAAGCTGGTGATGAGTCGTTCAAAAATCGTGGAAATAGAAGAAATAATAGGCCCAGGCACCACCAAAACCGCGACCGAAGCGCAAACTTCATTAGTCAGTACCGAAGAAAACAGAGCAAGCGCTAAGGGTTAGTAAATAGTGATGGGCAATAGCTATCTTTGCCAATCACTATAATTTAAATTTCTCTTTTCTTTTATTAACTATGTTTCTTCATTAACAATTGCTAGATATTACATTTCAAACTTCACAGAGTTTTTATATCGTCATTTTCATCACGCTCTGGTATTAAGTTTTTTATTACCTCATTCAGTAAACACTGTGCTCTACCCAACAAATAGCACATTAAATATTTGCGCTCTTATCACTAAGTCACCATGATAACCGCATCATCACTCCATGAGAGCGAGAATGAATTCTGTCCCTTTATTAACCATCACTCGGCGTATTCTTACTTTTTTTCGGCTCACCAGCTATCCCGTTTGGATTGGCCTATCACTATTACTCGTATTATTACTGTTGGTCCCGCAGTTGAAAACGACGGCAACTCAGGTGCCGCTCACCGTAACTGAGCAGGCTTACCTTAGCGCGCACCCCGTATTGTCGGTGTGTGTAGATCCAGACTGGTTGCCTTTTGAAGGCATAGATAGCCACCAAAAGCACGTCGGCATTATTGCTGATTTACTGTCACTGATGGCGAGCAAAGTCGGATTAAAGATACAATTGCATCCCACCAAAAATTGGGAAGAAAGCCTGATGGCTTCAAAAAGTGGCCAATGCTTAGCCCTCAGTGCACTTAATCAAACTCCAGAGCGCGAACAATGGCTGATCTTTACTGAGCCGCTACTAGAAGATCCCAATGTGTTGATCACGCGTGACGATCACCCTTTTATTTCCGATATCGCCAGCCTTACTCATAAAACCATTGCGTTGCCAAGGGGCACCGCAATGGCCGAATTATTTGCGCGGGACTTTCCTCATCTCACCATTGTTTATACAGATTCCGAGACGCAAGCGATGCAAATGGTATCGGATGGCAAAGTAGACCTGACTCTGCGCTCCCTTATTATTGCGGCACACACCATTAAAAATGCCGGCTGGTACAACCTAAAAGTGTCGGGTCAAGTCCCCGGCTACGGCAACCAGTTTCGTATCGGCATCTCTCAATCTGAACAAACATTGCGCACTATTCTTAACCACGGCATAGCCGCGCTTAGCGAGCAAGAACGCCAACAAATCATGGACCGCTACTTGAACTTGAAAGTCGTGTCAGAGGTAGTGACCGACTACACCTTAGCTTATGGCTTAGGCATTTTACTGCTGGCTGTGATCGGCACGAGTCTGTTTTGGATGCGCCGCCTTAGTGCCCTAAACCAGCAGCTTAGCGTGACTGCGCAAACAGATGCGCTCACCCAACTCACCAATAGACACGGTTTAAACTTAACCCTAGAAAAGGATCTAGAGCGTGCACAACGCTACCAGCACCCCCTATCGATAATAATGATGGATATTGATCATTTTAAGCGGGTAAACGATCAATATGGCCATCTCACGGGCGATAAAGTACTGGTGCAATGCAGCCAGATTTTAAAAGATAATCTGCGTAAATCCGATATTATTTGTCGCTGGGGCGGAGAAGAGTTTTTGGTGCTCTGCTTTGAAACCTCTCAAGAACAAGCTTCCCACTTAGCCGAACTGTTACTGGAAAAAGTACGCCAGCATTATTTTACGGAGGTAGGTCGCGTGACCATGAGTGCCGGTGTTGCACAGGCAATGCCCCAAGATAATGCTGAAACCCTCACCAAACGTGCCGACACTGTTTTGTATAAAGCTAAGCATCAGGGTCGCGACCGCGTTTGTGTCGGCCAAGATAATCTCGACTCCATGGCCGACATCTTGAATACATTCGCTAAAACAGACAATTAGCGGCCGGTAACACAACTTCTTGTCGCAATTAACTGCCCTAAACCACAGAATTTAGCTAAGCCCCTTAAGTGTTAGGGGCTATCTGTCATACAATGGCGTCCGTGTATTCACTGCAGCGCTATCCCTTTGCCACGACTCAGCTTTAAGTCGCGAGCCGCTAGCCGTTGCCTCCTCCATGTTTAAGCAGGGAAAGAGCGAAATAATGACCACTAAAAAATCGACCATAGTTTATACCTTGACCGACGAAGCGCCGGCATTGGCCACCTATTCTTTACTGCCGATAGTGCGCACCTTTGCTAACAGCGCCGGCATTGAAGTGACCTTAAGCGATATCTCTCTGGCGAGCCGTATTCTGGCGGCCTTCCCCGAGTGCCTCACCGAAGACCAGCGCGTCAGCGATGGCTTACATGCCTTAGGCGAGCTGACTCAAGACCCTCACGCTAACATCATTAAACTGCCCAACATTAGTGCTTCTGTGCCGCAGCTGCGCGCCTGCATCAGTGAGCTGCAAGGCCAAGGCTTTGCCATTCCCGATCTGCCAGAAGAAGCCAAAACTGAGGCGGAAAAATCAGCCGCCGAGCGTTACGCTCGCATTATTGGCAGTGCCGTAAACCCAGTCTTGCGCCAAGGCAACTCAGATCGCCGTGCGCCAGCCGCCGTTAAAGCTTACGTCCGTAAATACCCGCATTCCATGGGTGTTTGGAGCAAAGCGTCGCGCTCTCACGCAGATTACATGCGCGGCGGCGACTTTTTCTCTAGCGAACAGTCGGTCACGCTTGATAAAGCCCAAACCGTACGTATCGAGTTCGTCGATAAAGCCGGCAAGGTAACGGTTAAAAAATCACTGCCGATGCAGCAAGGCGAAGTGCTGGATGGCATGTTTATGAGTGCCAAGGCCTTGGCCGAGTTCTTCGAAGAAACCCTGCAAGACTGCAAAGAAACCGGCGTTATGTGGTCCTTGCACGTTAAAGCCACCATGATGAAGGTCTCGCACCCCATCGTCTTCGGCCACGCCGTAAAAGTGTTTTATCGTGAAGTGTTTGAAAAATACGGCGAGCTATTCGACGAGTTAGGCGTGAATCCTAATAACGGCATGAGCAGCGTACTGGAAAAAATTAAGGCTCTGCCGCAATCAACCCAAGAAGAAATCGAGCGCGCCATTCACGACTGCTACGAACACCGCCCGAAAATGGCCATGGTCGACTCAGTCAAAGGCATTACCAACCTGCACGTGCCAAGCGACGTGATAGTCGACGCGTCAATGCCCGCCATGATCCGCAGCTCAGGTAAGATGTGGGCCCGCGATGGCAAGCTCAAAGACACCAAAGCCGTGATGCCAGAAAGTACCTATGCCCGCATCTACCAAGAAGTGATCAACTTCTGTAAGACCAACGGCGCCTTCGACCCTGTGACTATGGGCACAGTCCCTAACGTGGGCTTGATGGCGATGAAAGCCGAAGAATACGGCTCTCACGACAAGACTTTCGAGCTGAGCGAAGATGGCACCATGCGTATCGTTGCCGAAGACGGCACTGTGCTGATGCAACATGACGTGGAAAAAGGCGACATTTGGCGCGCTTGCCAAACCAAAGATGCGGCAGTACGCGACTGGGTGAAACTGGCCGTGACCCGTGCGCGCCAGTCCAATACACCTGCGGTATTTTGGTTGGACGCGGAACGCGCCCATGACAATGAGCTGCGCAAAAAAGTAGAGCTTTACCTGCAAGAGCATGACTTGAACGGCTTAAATATTCAGATCATGTCTTATAACGAAGCCATTCGTTTCTCGATGGAGCGCATCATTCGTGGCCTAGATACCATTTCCGTCACGGGTAACGTACTGCGCGATTACCTTACCGACCTGTTCCCTATCTTAGAGCTGGGCACCTCCGCCAAGATGTTGTCTATCGTGCCAATGTTAGCAGGTGGCGGCATGTACGAAACCGGTGCTGGCGGTTCGGCACCCAAGCACGTACAGCAGCTATTAGAAGAAAACCACCTACGTTGGGACTCCTTAGGCGAATTCTTAGCACTTGCGGTGTCATTGGAAGAGTTAGGCATTAAAGAAGGCAATGCCAAAGCCAAAGTTTTGGCTAAGTACTTGGACAAGGCTACCGAATTACTGCTGGATAACGGCAAGTCGCCATCACGCAAAGCTGGTGAATTGGACAACCGTGGCAGCCACTTCTACTTAAGCCTGTACTGGGCGCAACAGTTAGCCGCCCAAACCGAAGATGCCGAGCTAGCCGCGCACTTTGCCCCCTTGGCAAAAGCCTTGACTGATAACGAGCAGAAAATAGTAGCTGAGCTCAATCAGGTACAAGGTTCAGCCGCCCCCTTGAGCGGTTATTACCACATGGACACGGAGGCATTAAACAAAGTGATGCGTCCCAGCGCCACCTTCAACCAAACACTGGCTAGCTTAGAAAAATAAGCGCCTAATTTGGTCATAAGAATAAAAAAACCCAGCCTCGGCTGGGTTTTTTATTCTGTAAAAAGCGCGAGAGCAGAGACGTTAATGGTCGGCCTGTTCGCAGGCCCGGTGCGCTCGCCCAAAATGGGCAGTCTCATAAGATTGATCCGTCCATATCTTCCCACCCTCATGCTAAACTATTGTGAGTTCAGGTAATTGAGCTCATGCCTCATACCAGTATAAATATTCCAATCCGTCGTTCTTTCCGTCGATCTTAGTGTGCATTATCAACCCAGCTAGTCACCTAGATACAGAGCGTTTAAGCATTTTAATACCTCGTTAACCACAGGATAATCGTTGTATGTCTCGATCATTGGTCTGCACTTTAGGCATTTTGGCCCCCTTATTCGCCGCTCCGGCACTAGCAGTATCGCCTTGGAATGGCAGTATCGGCATAGGCGCGACGCTCGCACCCGATTATTTGGGCAGCGATGATTACAAGGGCCGCTTAACCCCGGACTTTAACCTTAGATATGGTAACTTAGCCTATTTAAATTGGCGCGACGGCTTAGGGATCAATGCGTTACAAACTCAGGACTGGACGCTGTCGCCCTTTATTGGCTATCACATCGGCCGTAAAAACCGCGGTGACTTAAGCAGCTTCGATAGAGTAGATGACGGCTTAACCGCCGGCGTTAAATTAACTTATCGCCCCGATAAATGGGGTTATACCCTAAAAGCAGAAACGCCCTTTACCGGTGATGTAGATGGCTACAAAGTGACGTTACGCGCCGACTGGCGCAACCAAATTGCGCCTAAGTGGTCTGTGGGGGTCAGCCCAAGTTTGGTCTACAGCAGCTCGGCTTGGACCCAAGATATGTTTAATGTCTCGGCGCAAGATGCGGCACGCAGCGGCATTCAACAGTACGAAGCGGAGCAAGGCTATTGGCGCTTAGGTTTAGCCGGCAGCGTCACTTATCAATTTGCCACTGACTGGTCACTGACCGGTATCGCAGGTATTACCCAGTTAACGGGTGATGCGAAAGACAGCTCAATCGTACGCCAAGTGGGTGACGCCAGCCAAACCTTAACGGGCCTGGTACTCAGCTATCAGTTTTAAGCTCGACTAAGCGGAGCAATGGCGTAATTAAAATAAAAAGTCGGCCGCACCCTTATGGTTGCGGCCGACTTTTATCTCACGGCTCAGCATTTTTCGGGCGCAGCCTTTAGCGCTCATTCCTTCAGGCCTAGGCGTTTGGCCAGCTGCAAACTAATGGCCGCATCGGCTTGATTAATGACAAGATCAACATGACGCAGACATTAATAGAGCCAAGTCCAATCGCTCGGGTTTTGAAGTAATAATATCTTGCGCGCCGTCCTGTTCGGTTTAAGTGATTGGCCTCTGGCCACGCGGTAAGCAAGTAGAGCAAAATACAGACGAGTCAGTCAGTAAAACGTTTGACTAGATGCGTAATAAAAGACCGCTGCAGCGGTCTTTTTTAGTGCCTTTTTACGAGAGTGAACTGCGCTTATGCTTGATTTCGCTAAATAAAAACGTAAATTACGAAAGATATCGCGCACTGCCAAGGTCAAAGCTTACCTGTTACCAGCATAAAGCCCATCTGCAGACTCGCAGATAAGAAGGAATAATATGAAACCCAGTATTGCCATTATTGGTGCCGGTTTAGCCGGGTTAACGCTGGCGCGTGAATTAAGGGCTGTGGCCAACATTACCTTGTATGAAAAGGCCCGCGGCTTAGGGGGCCGCATGTCGACTCGACGCAACGACACTCATCAGTGGGATCACGGCGCGCAGTTTTTTACCGCCCGCAGCCAAGCTTTTAAAGCCATGCTCGCCCCTTTAATGAGTAGCGGTACCGTCGTGGAGTGGCAGCCAAACATTACCACCTTAAGCCCAAATCAAGCGCCGTTTAAGCGCCCTTGGTTTGAACCTCATTATGTGGCGGCACCCGGCATGAATAGCCTGCTAAAGGCACTGGGCCAAGACTTTAATATTCAATTAAGTACGCGCGTAGAAAAACTAGTGGCAGTGGCCGATCGCTGGCAGCTGTTTGATGACCAAGATCAATTGCTAGATGAATTTGATTGGGTCGTCAGTTCGGCCCCCTTGCCACAAACCCAAGAGCTGCTGCCCGCCACGTTATTAGGTGACACCTTGGCCCGCTATCAAATGCTACCTTGTTACAGCTTGCTGTTGACCGTAGATGACGCCGACTTGCCCCACTTTGATGCGGCCAAGGTGAATAATTCCCCTTTAAACTGGATTAGCTTTAACCACCGCCTACCGGGTCGCAACATTAAGGCCGGCACTGTCGTCGCGCACACCAATGCCGAATGGGCGGCCGAGCATTTAGAAGATGATCAAGACGAGGTAAAGCAGCAATTAGTCGAGAATTTTTGTGCGCTGACCGGTGTAGCGGCCGCCGCCATTACCAGTGCGCAACTGCACCGCTGGCGCTATGCGCTCAGCGCCGAAGTGGCTGAGCCCGACAGCGCGTTTGTGTTAAACGTTCCGGCAAAATTAGCCGCCTGTGGCGATTGGTGTTTAGGTGGGCGCGTAGAAGCCGCCTTTACCAGCGCCCAGCAGTTAGCCAAGGCGTTAAAAGCCGAGTTATAGCAAAATAAGGGCCTCAATAAGTAAAGGATGAACGCGCTCATCCTTTACTACTTTCGCGCTGTGCGGGCGCTTATTTCCCAGTTAGCCAAGTCCGGCTAAGTGGGTAGCTTCCAATTGTGTCCGTTATGATGAATAATTAGCCGTGATGTTCGGCTTTATTAAGGGATGCTTGTGAATATTCAATCGCCATTTTCGAACGGTATTCAAGGTTATCAGCGCGCCGTTAACAGCGTGGCAGATGCTGCTCTTAATATCAGCCGCGCTAATATTAATGCCCAGAGCAATGCATCTTCGACACCCGCGTCTGTCAATCCAGATCAGTTTGTGGATGCCAGCAAAAAAACCGTTACCAACAGCCTTATTCAACTCAAAGAAGCTGAGCTGCACGCAGGTGCCAATGTGAAAAGCATTAAAACCGCGGATGATATGCTCGGCACGCTTATTGATATACGGGTGTAATTATGCAAATACCTAACTCAGCACTGCACGCCGCACAAGCCAGCGTTAGCTTTATGCCGCCGCAAGCGGCCGAGCTTATTCAGCAAGATAATCAAACACGGCCCTTAATAGAGCCAGCAAGCGACGCCAAAGGCGCGCCATCTCAGGAATTTGGTGGAGCCAAGCAAGACACACAGCCTGAGCTTTATACTCGTCAAGGTCTCCTCCCTGTTGCCAGCAAGACGGATGAAGCCACAGCTGACGACGCCGAGAGCGAAACCGCCGCTGAAGACCCCAACGCTCCGACCAAGAATGTAGCCGGTAAAGAGTTAACGCTGGAGCAGCAAGAAGAATTGCTGCACTTGCAGCAGCGCGATCAAGAAGTGCGAGTACACGAACAGCAGCACGCCAGCGTGGGTGGCCAACACACAGGCTCGCCAAGTTACGAATATGAGACAGGCCCAGACGGCAAACAGTATGTGGTAGAAGGCTCGGTCGCCGTAGACTTGTCGCCCATCGCCGGCGATCCTGCGGCCACTATCGACAAGATGCGCCAAGTAAAAGCCGCCGCATTAGCGCCAGCTCAGCCATCTACTGCCGATAAAAATGCCGCAGCCGCCGCCGAGTCACACATAGCTCAAGCTACTGCCGAGCTGATGCAAGCCAATCAGCCTAAGGTCGATGAGACCAAGGTCAACGAGCCTAAAGTAGATGAGGCTAATGCTGCCGATGCATCATCAACCTCAGCACCATCCACCTCTGCGCCATCAACCACCGCCATACCACCAGCGCCAACGGCCACTAAATCCCAGTCCGCTATCGCCACCGACACACCGACGGCGAAAGATGCCAATGGCCAGATGGAGCACAGAAATCAGGTGATTGCCGGCGTATACGGCAAAGCTGCTCAAGCACAATCCCAGCAGCTGCTCAGCCTAGCCTAAATCTTTTATTCGCTGTTTATAAAAAGAGTGCCTGTCTCAGGCGCTCTTGTTTTACATGAATAAAACAGTAATGGATGAAGAGTGAAACATCCCACCTACAGATACATGTCCTTTCTATCGTCTTGATACTCTCTCGCCCTCTCTACCCTTTACTCTTTACCCTTTACACTTCACCATTTATTCCCTCTTGACACACTTGAGTGACAATTAGCTGTTTGAATAACGGCTAGTACAATACTTTACTGTGCGCGGCGTTGGCGCTGACTCACTATGGGCCATGCACCCTAAGGTTAATGTGGATCTTAAAATGAAAAAAATACTGATATTGGGCCCGATTCTCGCGCTCTTGTTACTCGGCTTATATGCCTATTTTGGTAGCGACGGATTCGCCACTTCTCAAACCGCGCCCTTAACTGTGATGGTAGAAAAAGGCGACTTATTAGACCAAGTTACCGCCACCGGCACCTTACAGCCGAGTGGTTACGTAGACGTCGGCGCTCAGGTGTCAGGCCAGCTAAAAGTCATTGCCGTAGAAGTGGGTGATAAGGTCGAACAAAACACCTTATTGGCAGAGATAGATCCCACAGTATACGTGGCACAAGTAGACGCCAGCCGCGCCCAATTACGCGCCCAAAAGGCGCAACTTAAAGACCGCGAAGCCCAGCGGACCTTGGCGCAAATACAGCACACCCGTCAACGTAATTTGCTGGCCGCCAACGCCACCGCCCAAGAAAGCGTGCAAAATGCCGAGGCCAGCTTGCGCTCGGCCCAGGCGCAAGTAGAAGCGCTAACCGCGCAAATTGCCCAAACCGAGTCCAGCTTACGCGCCGATGAAGCTAACCTCAGTTACGCCAAGGTAGTGGCGCCCATGGCAGGCACTGTGGTGCAAATAGATGCCCGACAAGGCCAATCCTTAAACGCCAGTCAACAGTCTCCTACACTAATGCGCATCGCCGATTTAGCGGTAATGACGGTGGCCGCTAAAGTCTCAGAGGCAGACGTCAGCAAGCTGACGCCCGGCATGAAGGTATATTTCATCACGCTGGGTGATGCAAAAAAGCGCTGGTACAGCACCTTGCGCAAGATTGAGCCCACCCCCGTCATCGAAAACAATGTGGTGCTATACAACGCCTTGTTCGATATCGACAATCCCGATGGCGACTTAATGTCACAAATGACCACACAAGTATTCTTCGTACTTTCAGAAGCCAAAGATGCGTTATTAGTGCCCGTGTCGGCGCTGAGCTTTCCCGATCCCGCGGATCGCAATCAGGCGCAAGTGACTGTGGTCAATGCCAAAGGATTGCCTGAAACGCGCACCGTGCAGGTGGGCGTCAGCAATCGTATTCATGCGGCCATTACCGAAGGGCTCACCCTAGGTGAAAAAGTGCAGTTGCAAGGCGCAAGCACCGACAAAAATAACGCCCCCGCCAGACCGGCCGGCAGGATGCGCCTATGAATACGCCCTTAATCCAACTAACGGGCATCACCAAAACCTATGGCAGCGGTGAGCTCGCCAGTACAGTGCTCAAGGGCATAGACCTCACCATTAATCGCGGTGAATTTGTGGCCATCATGGGCAGCTCAGGCTCTGGCAAGTCGACGCTGATGAATATTTTAGGTTGCTTAGATAAACCCAGTAGCGGTGAATACCAACTGCAGGGCCGAGATGTAGCTAGCCTCAGTCGTGACCAGCTCGCCGAGCTGCGCCGCGATACCTTCGGCTTCGTGTTTCAAAGTTATCATTTATTAGCCGGCATCAGTGCCCGCGATAACGTGGCGGTGCCGGCCGTGTATTCCGGCTTATCGCGGGCTGAACGCCAACTGAAGGCTGAGCAATTGCTCACTACCTTAGGCTTAGCCGAACGCTTAGCGAATAAACCCAATCAGCTCTCCGGCGGTCAACAGCAAAGGGTATCGATTGCTCGCGCACTGATGAACGGCGGCGAAATTATCTTAGCAGATGAGCCCACGGGTGCGCTCGACAGCCAAAGCGGTAGTGATGTAATGGCCTTACTCACCAAATTAGCCCGTTCTGGCCATACGGTGATTTTAATTACCCACGATCCCAAAGTCGCCGCCCTTGCGGACAGGCAGATCGAGATCAGTGACGGCCTAATTGTGTCGGATCCCGGCCCCAGCGCCCAAGCCGTCGTGCCGGCGTTACCGGCTAAAACGCACGGCCACAGCTCATTAAGCGCCGAATTATTTGAAGCGGTGCGCACCGCGTTCAGTGCGCTGAGCAGTAATTTATTTCGCGCCGCACTCACCTTGCTTGGCATAGTAATAGGCGTGGCCTCTGTGATTACCATGCTGGCCATAGGTAACGGCTCTCAGCAAGAAATAGTACAAAGCATCAGCGCCATGGGCAGTAATTTATTATCCGTGCGCCCTGGCGCGCCCAATCAGTTTGGCCGGCGCACCACATCAACTTTAGTGGCTGCAGATATGGAGGCCATCAAAGAGCTCCCCAACATAGATGCAGTGGTACCGGAAATTGGCGGCACGGCCACCTTGCGTTTCGAGAACCTAGACCACAACCCAGAAATCAACGGTACGTCGGCGGATTTTCCGCGCGCCCGTCTCTGGCCTCTCGCCGAGGGCACCTTCTTTACCCAAGCCGATGAGCAGAGTTACGCCACGGTCGCCGTAATCGGAAAATCCGTTGCCGAGGCATTGTTTCCCAACCAAAATCCCTTGGGTAAATATGTCACTGTGAACAATAACCTGTTTCAGGTGATCGGCGTGATGAGCGCCAAAGGCGCTTCACCGTGGGGACAAGACCAAGACGACGTGGTGTTTGTGCCCTACACCACAGGTGGCTTGCGCTTATTTGGCCAACAGTTTTTACGTAACATTACCGTCTCGGTGAGCGACGTGGCACACATCAATGACACCGAAGCCGATATCAAACGACTGTTGCTCGCACGCCACGGCGGAGAAGACTTTCAGATCCGCAACATGTCTTCCATCATAGATACGGTGTCGGCCACCACCCAAACCTTTACTTGGTTACTGGGCTCCATTGCGGCCATTTCGTTATTGGTGGGCGGCATTGGCGTGATGAATATTATGCTGGTCAGCGTCAGCGAACGAACCCGAGAAATCGGTATTCGCATGGCTACCGGCGCCCATACGCGGCATATTTTGCAGCAGTTCTTAATTGAAGCCTTAGTGGTCTCGGCGCTGGGCGGCGCCATAGGCGTAGGCTTAGGGTTGACGGCCACCGCACTCTTAGGCAGTTTTGGTATTCCCGTTTATTTCTCACTGGCACCTGTGCTGCTGGCCTTCGGCTGCGCCTTTGCGACCGGTTTAGTATTTGGCTGGCTGCCGGCGCGCAAAGCCGCGCAGTTAGATCCTGTTGTTGCGCTCTCTTCAGAATAAGCTTCTGAATAAGCATCGGAGTTACTATGTCTCATTTAATGTCTCATTTATCGCGTCGCTCATCTTGGGCTTTCTCATCCCTTTTCTGTTCATTGTTGTTGGCTGGTTGCACAAGTACCTCCACCAGTGAGCGGCCCACAATCGTCTACAAGATGGCCAGCCAGTGGAACACCCCGGATCCCACATCCAGCCAAGGCCACGCACTGCATCAGGCTTGGTGGCTGGATTTTAACTCTCCCACACTGACTGATTTGATCACCACAGCCCTCAGTAGCAACCCAGATGTGTTGATCGCCGCCGAACGTATTGCGCAGGCCGAAGCACAAGTGCAAGGCGCGAATGCGTCTTTATTTCCGAGTTTAAATCTCGGCGCGGGGAGTAATAAAAATTGGCAGAAAAATGGCTCCAATGAAGGCAGCTCCGCCAATCTGGGCATCAGCTACGAGCTGGACTTATGGGGTAAACTGAGCGCCCAGCGCCAAGCGGCGGTGGCCGGTTTGGCCATCAGCGAATATGACTTGGCCAGCGCCCAACTTATGCTGACCACAGGTGTGGCCAACGCTTGGGTGCAGCTACTGACGCTGGATGAGCGAATTCGCATCAATGAAAAAAACTTGGCCACCGCCGAGAGCAACTTCGCCATCGTCGAAGCCAAATATAAGTATGGTGCCGCGACTTTGAGTGATTTTTATCGGCAACGTGGCGCCGTCACCAGCCAACAGGCCACCTTACTGCCGTTGCGTGAACAACGTCGCCAAACCGAATCGGCGCTGGCCATACTGCTGGGTCGCGCGCCCCAAGATTATCATCTTGTTTCACAACCGCTGTCCGAGCTGGCGCTGCCGCACCTCGCACCCGGCCTGCCCAGTGAATTGCTCACCCGCCGTCCAGACTTAGCCGCCGCCGAGGCGCAACTGCAAGCCGCCGATGCCAACGTTAGCGCCGCGCGCGCCGCCCTGTTACCGTCGGTGCAACTCACCGGCAGTGGCGGCTTGGCCAGCCAAGCCTTATTATCCCTGGCCAATCCGGTCCATACCTTGGGGCTGGGTGCCAGCTTAAGCCAAACCTTGTTTGATGGCGGACGCTTGCGTAGTCAGGTTAAGATCAGCGAAGCACAACAGCGGGCATTAGTGCTCACTTATCAAAAAGCCATATTACAGGCACTAAAAGAAACCGAAGATGCCTTAGGCAATTTGAGCCTGAGCCAAGCACGAATCGCGCAACAACAACGCATCGTGGACGATGCCCAGCACACGTTAGCGCTCACCGATATCCGCTATCGCGCCGGAGCCGACGAACTCATCTTATTACTGGATGCACAACGCACGCTGTTTAGCGCCGACGAACAGCTAGTTAGCCTGCAACAAAGTCAATTTAGCGCCACGCTCGATCTGATCAAAGCGCTCGGTGGCGGTTGGAGTCAGCCCTCA
>JAHLFI010000109.1 GCA_018883865.1 Candidatus Oceanisphaera merdipullorum | reverse complement strand
GCAAACAAGGCACTAATCAGCGCTGGGTCTTGCTCACTTTCGCGAGTAAGGGCTATTAGCTCAGTGATATTCAGCTGATGTGTGCTCAACCAAGGGTCTTGCTCGCCCTTAGACCACACCGACACCAGTTCAGCCGCCGCCTGCTCAGCTAACTTTGTAGTGTTAAGCGCAGTGGCTTGCTCACGGGCTTGTGACTCAACTTCAGTAAACTCGAGCGGTGCCGCTGGGCGCTGCTCAACCACATGAATAACCACGGCTTTGTTATCACCCAACTCAATCACTTCTGAGTTCATACCTTGCTCACGCAGCTCTGTAGAGAAGGCTTGCGTGATCACTTTTGGATCTTTCAGCAGTGAAGGCGCATCTTCGGCAGAGAAGAAGTCAGTAGAGACCACTTTTAATCCAAGCTCTTGTGCCGCAATGTCCAAAGAATCTGGAAATTCAAACACCAAGTCGGCTAAACGCTGCGTTTGCTCATAAAAAGCGCCGGCCGCTTGATCTTTGGCGAGGCGTGTGGCGATGGCGTCACGTACCTCAGACAAAGGGGTAGTCTGACCGTCTTTTTTGGCTAACAAGGTAATTAAATGAAAGCCATCACTCGTTTCAACCACAGGTGAAACCTCTCCCTCTGTGGTTAAAGCAAAGGCTGTCTGCTCAAAGACGGGATCCAAGGTATCTTGCTCAATCCAACCTAAGTCGCCACCCTGCTCGCCGGAAAACGCATCATCCGACTCTGTCTTGGCTAACTCGGCAAATGACTCACCGGCAGCCAATTTGGCAACGATGGCGTCTATCTTAGCTTTGCCATCCTTACCCTTGTTGATCATGATGTGCGCCACTTGGCGCTGTGCAGGCTGTTGATAAGATTTAAGGTTTGCTTGATATTCGTCTTCAATGGCCTTCTCAGAGACTTCCTGGGTTGCCTGGCTGTGAGTGTCCAACAAGAGATAGTTGATCTTCACTTGCTCGGGGCGCTGAAAACGCGCCAAGTTAGCATCGTAATAGGCTTTAACTTGGTCTTCGCTTAAGGTGACTTGGGTGGCGAAGTTCTTTAGCGGAATATGCACCAATTCGGCATCACGCAGCTGGCGGCTAAGTTTATCTAATTCAACCGTCTCTGTGGTTAAGGCAAAGCTTGAGTCAACCAAAGCCGAGAGTAATAACTGGCGGCTTAAGTCTTGGCGAATATTATCGCGCAATTGCTCGGCGCTAATGCCACTGCGAGACAGCAATTGCTGGTAGCGTTCATTGCTAAACTGACCGTCTACTTGAAATTCGGGTAAAGCACGAATCGCATCACGCACTTGATTGTCGCTGGCGTAAATGTCCAACTCGGCCACTTTTTGATCAATTAAACGCTGTTCAATTAGCTGCTCTAATACAGAGCGACGTAGTTGCTCTGCGTAAAGCGGATCAGACAACAGGGCACTAAACTGCGGGCCTAATTGACTTTCTAAACGTGCGCGCTCGTTGCGATAGCCATTTTCTAACGCTTGGGCGCTAATATCATCACCATTGACCACGGCAGCCACTTCAGCTTTTGGCTGAGTCACATAGCTGCCTACGCCCGCCAGCGCGAACGATAAAATAATCAGGCCTAAAATGACCTTGGAAACGGTGCTTTGGGCGCCCGCTCTGAGTTTGTCAAAAAACATAATCTATTGTTACTCCCGCTGAAGGGGTGTCTCTTATCATCGAAAAAAAAGCGCACCGTGTGATGCGCCTTCTCGTCATGCCTTAGCTTTGGCTAAGTCTCACTAATACGCAGTCTTAGTTATTAACGGCGTCTTTCAATGTTTTACCGGCTTTAAAACCTGGCGTTTTGGCAGCAGCAATCTCGATAGCGGCACCAGTTTGTGGATTACGACCGGTACGTGCTGCGCGCTCACGCACAGAGAAAGTACCAAAACCTACTAAAGAGACGGTATCGCCTTCTTTGAGCGTTTCGGTAATAGAGTCAACGAATGCATCCAAAGCACGGCCAGCCGCAGCTTTAGTAATATCGGCGCCTTCGGCAATTTTATCGATCAGTTGAGATTTATTCACGGTCATTCCCCTTGTCGTGTATCCGTTGCTGTTATGGGCAAGCGTTACGTTAACATTGTGATTGTAAGATGGTTATTGTCAGCTGGATGACATAGCTCAAATATGAACGGTGCCTACTCACTGGCACCCTCTGCCATCCACACGCTGCCATCCATACGCAGCGCCAATTAAATAAAGTGTCCCAAGGCTACTGCGTGTGAGGGCTGCTGACAAGTCAGAAACCACCCCACACGCGAAAAAGCTTACACCGAGGTCACAGAAAAGCTTTCAAGTGGCTGTTCAAGAGCCAATTCCAGTACTTCTTCAATCCAACGCACAGGACGGATATCCAAATCTTGCTTCACGTTTTCGGGAATATCTTCCAAATCACGCTCGTTTTCTTTGGGAATAAGTACCATTTTTATGCCACCCCGACGGGCCGCTAACAGCTTTTCTTTTAAACCACCAATCGGCAGAACTTCACCGCGTAAGGTAATTTCACCTGTCATGGCCACATCAGCGCGCACCGGATTACCGGTTAAGCTCGACACCAAGGCCGTACACATGGCCGCACCGGCACTGGGACCGTCTTTAGGTGTCGCGCCTTCGGGCACATGCACGTGAATATCACGCTTTTCATGAAAATCGCTATTAATGCGCCACTTGTCGCTGCGCGCACGCACCACCGTCATGGCGGCTTGTACCGACTCTTTCATCACATCGCCCAAGGAGCCCGTGTAGGTGAGCTTGCCTTTGCCCGGTACGTTGGCCACTTCAATGGTCAGCAGCTCGCCACCCACTTCGGTCCAAGCCAGACCGGTCACTTGACCAATTTGGTTATGATCTTCGGCTTTGCCGTAATCAAAGCGCTGCACGCCCAGATAATCTTTTAGGTTTTCTTGATTGATCTGCACATGCTTAATGGCTTTATTGAGCATGATTTCTTTCACCGCCTTACGGCACAGCTTAGAAATCTCACGCTCCAGACTACGTACACCCGCTTCACGGGTGTAATAGCGAATAATGCCCACTATTGCCGAGTCTTCGATGGTAATTTCACTGCTCTTCAAGCCGTTACGCTCGATTTGCTTATCCAACAGGTGATTTTTGGCAATATTAAGCTTTTCGTCTTCCGTGTAACCGGACAAACGGATCACTTCCATGCGGTCCAATAACGGGCCTGGAATATTCATGGAGTTTGAGGTGGCGACAAACATAACATCGGATAAGTCGTAATCCACTTCTAAATAGTGATCGTTAAAGCTGTTGTTTTGCTCAGGATCCAGCACTTCTAACAAGGCAGAAGCCGGATCGCCGCGCATATCGGAAGCCATCTTGTCGATCTCATCGAGCAAGAACAGTGGGTTACGTACGCCAACTTTTGCCATTTTCTGGATAAGTTTACCCGGCAAAGAGCCAATGTAAGTCCGACGGTGACCGCGAATTTCCGCTTCGTCACGCACGCCACCCAGCGCCATACGCACATACTTACGTCCGGTAGCTTTAGCAATCGACTGACCGAGAGAGGTTTTACCCACACCCGGTGGGCCCACTAAGCACAAAATCGGCCCTTTAAGCTTAGCCATACGACTCTGTACCGCCAGATATTCGATGATGCGCTCTTTGACCTTTTCTAGGCCATAGTGATCCGCATTCAGCATCTCTTCGGCTTTAGCTAAGTCTTTTTTCACCTTGGATTTTTTCTTCCAAGGCACAGACACCATCCAGTCGATGTAGCTACGCACTACGGTCGCTTCCGCAGACATAGGTGACATCATCTTCAGCTTGGCAAACTCTGCGTCAGTTTTAGTACGGGCTTCTTCGCTCATGCCCGCATCTTCAATCTTCTGTTGCAGCGCTTCAAATTCATCGGGCACATCGTCCATCTCGCCCAATTCTTTTTGAATCGCCTTCATCTGCTCATTGAGGTAATACTCGCGCTGGCTCTTTTCCATCTGCTTTTTCACACGGGCGCGAATGCGGCGCTCCACTTGCAGCACGTCCATTTCTGATTCCATCATGGCCATCAGATATTCTAGACGCTCACCTATTTCCGTCATTTCTAGCACTTTCTGCTTATCTTCAAGCTTAAGCGGCATGTGCGCGGCCATAGTGTCAGCCAAACGAGCGGCGTCTTCGATGGCAGACAGCGAGGTTAATACCTCAGGCGGGATCTTCTTGTTGAGCTTGATGTAGCTTTCAAACTGGGTGATGGCGGAGCGCACTAACACTTCTTGCTCACGCTCGGCCATGGGCGCCGATTCTAAATACTGCGCTTCGGCTACATAGTAGCCATCTACTTCACGTAAATTTTCCAGCCGCGCACGCTGGCCACCTTCCACTAGCACCTTAACGGTACCGTCTGGCAGCTTCAGCAGTTGTAAAATATTGGCCACAGTACCCACGTCGTACAACTCGTCGGCCTTTGGATCATCGGTCGCCGCGTCTTTTTGGGCGATCAACAATACTTTTTTGTCTTGTTCCATGGCCGCTTCTAGGCAGCGGATGGACTTTTCCCGGCCCACAAAGAGTGGGATCACCATATGTGGGTATACCACCACGTCACGGAGAGGCAAAACAGGGGTGTCGATGCGTTCACAACGCTCTAGGGTCATAGTGTCCTCTCAGCTTGAATGCAATGTAATAAGCGCTGAGGCAGTATATGGGGCCTAGATCAGAAGATTCAATCATTGAATAGCTAAAAACGTAAAAAGGGCCATAAAGGCCCTGTAAACCGCTCATAAATGACACAGTTGATGATTAAAACGTCATTTATATGATAATCAGCTAATCGACGATCAGCACGCAGAGCAGGCTTTTAAAACAAAAAACGCGGTCTAAACCGCGTTTTTTACTTATTAATCGCCCGATGCCGCTTGGGGCTCGCTTTTCTGATAAATCAGTAATGGCGTAGACTCACCCTTGATCACGGTTTCATCGATCACTACCTTGGCTACCTCACTTTGTGCAGGCAGGTCGTACATAGTATCGAGTAATACCGCTTCAACTATAGAGCGTAGGCCTCGTGCACCCGTCTTGCGCTCCATGGCCTTATGGGCAATGGCGCGTAAGGCGTCGTCACGAAACTCCAGCTCGACATTTTCGAGGGCAAATAGAGCACCGTATTGCTTGGTCAAGGCGTTCTTCGGCTCAGATAAGATCTGCACCAATGCCGCTTCGTCCAGCTCAGTCAAGGTAGCCACTACCGGCAAACGACCGATGAACTCAGGGATCAGGCCGTATTTCACCAAATCTTCCGGTTCCACTTGAGTAAAGGTTTGGCTTAAGGAAGAGCGGTTATCTTTGCTCTTCACTTGAGCGCCAAAACCAATGCCGGTACCTTTATCTAAACGCTGCTCTATCACCTTATCGAGACCGGCAAAAGCGCCACCACAGATAAACAGAATTTTTGAAGTATCAACCTGCAAAAACTCTTGCTGCGGATGCTTGCGTCCGCCTTGAGGCGGCACAGAAGCAATGGTGCCTTCAATCAGTTTCAACAGTGCTTGCTGCACGCCTTCACCGGACACATCACGGGTAATGGAAGGGTTGTCGGACTTACGAGAAATTTTATCAATCTCATCAATATAGACGATGCCGCGCTGGGCCTTTTCTACGTCGTAGTCACATTTTTGCAGCAGCTTTTGAATGATGTTTTCCACGTCTTCCCCCACATAACCGGCTTCGGTTAAGGTGGTGGCATCGGCCATGGTAAAAGGCACATCCAATAAGCGGGCTAAAGTTTCGGCCAGCAAAGTCTTACCGCAACCGGTGGGACCGATCAGCAAAATATTAGACTTTCCTAACTCAACACCATCAGTCACGCCAGCATTACGCAGCCGTTTGTAGTGGTTATATACAGCCACGGCAAGCACTTTCTTCGCGTGATCTTGACCAATTACATAGTCATCTAAATTAGCGCGAATTTCGTGGGGCGTCGGCAGTGCATCACCCTCTGATTTCGGAGATATATCTTTGATCTCTTCTTGAATGATGTCTTCGCAGAGCTCGACACATTCGTCACAAATGTAGACGGAAGGGCCGGCTATGAGTTTGCGCACTTCGTGTTGGCTTTTTCCACAAAAAGAACAGTACAGCAGTTTGCCGCCATCCCCTTCGCCCTTGCGTTTTTCAGTCATTCAGTCACCTCATTTGCGTACTGGCTGAGGAGCGCTCGCTCACTCTTAGATAAAGTGTATCGCACCCCTCCCCGCTTTGCTTAATCGCGCTTAAACAGGACTTCGTCGACTATGCCGTATTCTTTAGCTGTTTGCGCAGACATAAAGTTATCGCGGTCAGTATCGCGTTCAATAATAGATAGGTCTTGGCCAGTGTGCTCGGCCAGCAAGCGGTTGAGCTTCTCTTTAATATAGAGAATTTCTTTGGCATGAATTTGAATATCCGACGCCTGGCCCTGAAAACCGCCTAACGGCTGGTGGATCATCACGCGGCTATTCGGCAGCACATAACGCTTACCTTTTTCGCCACCGGCTAATAAAAACGCCCCCATGGACGCGGCTTGGCCCATGCACAGCGTGCTCACGTTTGGTTTAATAAACTGCATGGTGTCATAAATTGACATGCCAGCAGTGACAGAGCCGCCAGGAGAGTTGATATACAAATGAATATCTTTTTCTGGGTTTTCTGATTCCAAAAACAGCAACTGGGCACAGATAAGATTGGCCATGTGGTCTTCTACTTGGCCGGTCAGAAAAATTACGCGCTCTTTTAATAAGCGAGAATAGATATCGTAAGAACGCTCACCTTTGGCAGTTTGCTCAACAACCATAGGAATCAGCGCCGCCATCGGGTGGCTCATCATTGGATCATGGAAATTTGACATCAGATATTGTCCCTAAAACAAAATGGCCCAAGTGCACTTACACTAGGGCCATTATACGCAAGAGTTTAACGCCTAAGTCAACTGTTCTTAAGCGCCTTGCTTATTCATCAGTTCGTCGAAGCTTACTTGCTTATCAGAAACCTTAGCTTGGCTAAGAATGAACTCAATGGCTTGATCTTCAATGGCTAAATTACGCACGTTTTCCAGCAACTCTGGGTTTTCGTTGTAATAAGCAATCACTTCTGATGGATCTTCATAAGCAGAAGACATGTCAGTGATGATTTGTTGTACTTTAGCGTCGTCGGCTTTGATCTCATTTTTCTTGATCACTTCGCCTAACAACAAACCTACGCGTACACGACGCTCAGCTTGCTCTTGGAACAGCTCAGCCGGTAATTGTGGCGCGTTCTTCTGATCCAGACCACCAAAACGCTGCATGGCTTGCTTGCGCAGAGTTTCAATTTCGTTGTTGATCAAAGACTGAGGTACATCAACTGGGTTTTGCTCCAGCAAACCGTTGATCACTTGCTCTTTAACAGAGGCTTTCAGTGCTTGGGCTAATTCGCGGTCCATGTTCTTACGCACTTCGGCTTTCAAGCCATCCAGTGAACCATCAGCAATGCCAAAACGCTTCACAAACTCTTCAGTCAACTCTGGCAACTCTTGCGCTTCAACTTTAGTCACGGTCACGGCGAACTGAGCCGGTTTACCTTTCAAGTTTTCAGCGTGGTAATCTTCTGGGAAGTTCACTTCTAATGTGAATTCCTCACCGGCTTTCTTACCCAGCAAACCGTCTTCGAAGCCTGGGATCATACGTCCTGAGCCTAATACCAGTACGAAGTCGTTGGCAGCGCCACCCTCAAATTCACTACCGTCGACAGAACCCACGAAGTTCATGGTCACGCGGTCATCAATGGCTGCTGCACGCTCAACTTCGGCCCAATCGGCATGTTGCTTTTGCAGAGTAACAACCATCTTATCCAAGTCGGCATCTTGTACTGCAGCCTGTGGCTTTTCGATGCTGATGGCGTCTAAACCTGCTACTTCCACTTCTGGGTACACTTCGAAGGTGGCGGTAAAGGTAAAATCTTGGCCGGCTTTAATTGGAGCAGGCTCCATGGTCGGCATGCCGGCTGGGTTCAGTTTTTCACTGATCACAGCTTCAAAAAAATTACGCTGCATTAAGTCACCAGCGACATCAGCTTCCACTGAGGCACCAAACATTTTTTGGATCACAGCCAGTGGAGCTTTACCGGGGCGGAAACCGTCGATGCGACGAGTTTTAGCCAATTGGCGCAGACGGCCGTTTACTTCGCCATCGACTTTATCGGCAGGCACGGTAATGGTCAGGCGGCGTTCCAGGCCTTGAGTCGTTTCAAGTGAAACTTGCATTCTTCTACCTCAATGTTTTACGGCGCGTCAAAGCGCTGTGATTGATTTAAAACAGCCTGGGCTGCTTCCTTGAATTTTGATGAAAGCGAGGTTAAACCCCATTTTCACGGCAAATAAGACGCGGCATTATAACGATGCACACTGGCAGCGTCGAGCGTATCTAAGCTAGGTTAAGCTATATGAGGGCTAAGCGCCGCATTTCAAGCCATTAACCGTAACAAAAAATATTTTTACGCACTTATTTTTCACGATTAATAAAAAAGGCATGCCTAAGCATGCCTTTTGCGACCTTATCTTAACGAAAGTCACTCACTGTTCGACAATCCGCCAGCTGTTCTTAGAAAGAAACACGACGGTATTGGCGATATTCAGGGGTCCAGAAGTTCGCTTCAATGGCCTCGTCCAGTGCCACATCCGACATCTGTAAGGCATGGCCTTGCAGCTGTGCGGTTTTAGCCACCGTTTTAGCAATTTGACGACTCACGTGCTGAATATCTTCCAGTGGCGGCAATAAGGCGCCGTCTGGATCGGTCGCCATCGGTGAGCATGCAGCTAAGGCACGGCTCGCCGACATCAACATGGCATCAGTCACGCGCTTAGCACCACACGCCAACACGCCTAAGCCAATACCTGGGAAAATGTAGGAGTTATTGCACTGCACGATGTCAAACAACTTGCCTTTATATTCTACCGCTGCGAACGGGCTGCCGGTAGCAACCAGTGCTTGGCCGTCAGTCCAGTTGATAATGTCTTCTGGAGTGGCTTCAACGCGAGAAGTCGGGTTAGACAGCGGGAAGACAATGGGTCGCGCACAATGGGAATGCATGGTCTGGATCACTTCTTTAGTGAACAAACCTGGCTGTCCAGACACACCAATTAAGATGTCGGGCTTCGCATTATGCATCACTTCTAACAGCGAAATGTTTTCGTCGGCTGTTTCCCAATCACTAACATTTTGCACGGTTTGCGCTAATGGACGCTGAAAGTCCACCAGATTTGGCATGTTGTCGGTGATCAAACCAAAACGATCCACCATGAACACGCGCTCACGGGCTTTCTCGTCGCTTAAGCCTTCGGCTTTCATTTGTGCGACTATCTGCTCGGCAATACCACAACCTGCTGAGCCTGAGCCCAAGAAGGCCACTTTTTTCTCGGATAACTTACTACCACTGGCCTGACATGCAGCCAGCAGTGAGCCCAAGGTCACGGCTGCCGTACCTTGAATGTCATCGTTAAAGCAGCACAGTTCGTCTTTATAACGATTGAGCAACGGCATGGCGTTTTTCTGTGCAAAGTCTTCAAACTGCAACAGCACATTGGGCCAACGACGCTTAACCGCTTTAATAAAAGCATCAACAAACTCTTCGTATTCTTCACCCGTTACCCGGGGATTACGCCACCCCATGTACATAGGATCGTTCAGCAGCTGCTGGTTATTGGTACCCGCGTCCAGTACCACTGGCAAAGTGTAGGCCGGAGAAATACCACCGCACGCGGTATACAAAGACAACTTACCAATTGGGATGCCCATGCCGCCTATGCCTTGGTCGCCCAAGCCCAAAATGCGCTCGCCATCGGTCACGACTATGACTTTTACATTACGCTTAGTGGCGTTTTGTAAAATGTCGTCGATGCGGTCTTTGTCTGGATAGGAGATAAACAAACCACGGGCACGGCGATAGATGTTAGAAAACTCTTCACAGGCCTGACCCACGGTCGGCGTGTAAATAGTGGGCATCATCAGGCTCAAGTGATCGCTGACCAAACGATAAAACAAGGTTTCGTTGGTATCTTGAATATTACGCAGGTAAATGTGCTTATCGAGATCGCTTTGAAAAGAAGTGTACTGCTGGTAAGCACGCGCCACTTGCTCTTCAATGGTTTCGATATTATGCGGCAACAGACCATCAAGGTTGAACGCAATGCGCTCATCCTTAGAAAAAGCGCCACCTTTGTTCAACAATGGCGTTTCTAACAGGGCTGGTCCGGCAAAAGGTACATAGAGGGCACGTTTTTCATGATGCTCTTTGGGCATAAGACATCTCGCTTAAGTTATCGTCCGCAGGGGAGTTATGATTAGAATTATTGGGGGCTGGACGCCAGTATAAGCCAAGGACCCTTCGCAAACCACACCTTGCGTCGCTTATCCTTGGCTTATTCTCGTCTTACTGCTAAGCCGCCGCCGTTATGGACGGCTGATGAGCAACCACACAGTTACGCCCTTGGCTTTTAGCTTCATATAATGCCTCATCTGCCCAGTTGATAAGCAAAGTGAGATCGCTGTTCTTATCCCCACTCACCACCCCCGCACTCAAGGTCACCATCACCTCGGTTTCATCCAAAGGATTTTCGATGGGCTGAGACTCCACGGCCAAGCGTAAGGTTTGCGCTTGGCGAACCCCTTGTTCGAGTGTGGTGTCCGGTAACAGCACAATAAATTCTTCACCGCCGTAACGGGCTATGATGGCGTCGGGGCCAAAGAGATCGACCAAGGTAGTAGACACGCTGACTAAGACCTCATCGCCCATCAAGTGGCCGTGCTCATCATTAATGCGCTTAAACCTATCCAAATCACATAAGATGAGCGTGTAGTTTTGCCCAAATTTGCAATCTTGGCGCACCGCGTTTAATTGCTGCATAAATAGACGGCGGTTCATCAAACGCGTTAACGGGTCTCGAGTCGACTCTCGATAGAGATCCAGCAGCATGCGCAGCTGGCCACTTTGCACCCACATCATGGCTAAGCTAAAACACAGCAGCAACCAAACTCTGTCTACCAGCTGGCCATTAATTAAGGTATGCGAGTCTAGCCAATAATCGGTACCCAGCACGGCGGCTATGATTAACATCGCCACCCTGATGCCAGAGCGGATCGGTAAAGGCAATACAGCGAGTAACGCCAATAAGAAATACGGAAAAGCTACATATCCCGCCGGCATGATGGCGACATCGCGAAAGCTCCATAAGCTCACGGCGTTAAAAACGAGCAAGATGACCAGCAGCGCAAACAGCGACAGCACCATCCAACGCCGATTAAGTTTGCACAGATAGCTGAGTGGCAAGAGAGGGGTGAGCATGGCACCCGTGATCAGGCGCACCTTCCACAACAGTTTAAAGTGCGCCGCGTCCAGTACCCACCAATCCACGGCTATCCAGCCGGCGATGCCTATGATTAACAAAGTCACCAACCAGCGAAAACGGACCGCTACAAAGCCAATGCGGATGAGTTTAAAATCTCGCGAGTGCGCGTGATCACTCCAGTATTCTTTTAGCTCCAACTCCTTCCCCTTTTTAAATTGCAATGTGGTGAAGTCTCTTCAACCGCAAGAGTCACGCCAAAGATCCACTCCGTAGTTCAATACCCACACCCACGAATGGAGCATTTGCTACAGCCAACAATGTGCGGCAGTGTATAATGCCAACCACGAAAAATCATTGCGCTAGATGCGGTTTTATTACTTGCTTATTGGGCAAGTGTCGCGGCAAGACGCTGTTTAGCTGACATTTTCAGCCATTGTAATCAGCATGAGGAGCTGACCTTGAGCATCAAACTCTATGGTATTAAAAATTGTGACACCATCAAAAAAGCCCGCAATTGGCTCAACCAGCATGACATAACCTATCAGTTTATCGACCACAGAAGCGATGGCTTAGATGCCGCTCAGCTAAAAAATTGGTTAGATCAACTCGGCTGGGAGGCGGTGCTGAATAAAAGAGGCACCACCTATCGTGCATTAACCACCGAACAAAAAGATAACTTAGATGCCCAAAGTGCATTTGAGTTATTGCTAGCACAACCGGCCATGATCAAACGCCCACTACTAGAAGTGGAAGACCAGCTGGTGCTGGGTTTCAATGACGCCTTGTACGCCGACGTATTATTGAAAGATCAGCTTTCTAAATAATTATTTTCGGCGTCATTTTTCGAAATGGCTGCGTTAACTCGTCCACCAGTCTCGTTTAATCTAGGAATCACTATGGACTCAGATTGTTTACTCGGACTCAATGACTGTCACGTAGTGACCTTAAATGAAGCCGGACATCGCTTACATCCTGATGCTAAAACCGCCTTTATGGCCATGCAAGCGGCGGCCGCGGCGGCAGGGTTTAACCTGCAGCCCGCTTCTAGCTATCGGGACTTTGGCCGTCAGCTGGCGATTTGGAATGGAAAATATGATGGTCAAAGACCCGTGTTAGACACGGCAAGCCAGCCGCTCGATACGTTAAGTTTACCACCCAAACAGCGTATTAACGCCATCTTACACTGGAGCGCCCTGCCCGGCACCAGCCGCCACCATTGGGGCAGCGACTTGGATGTGTACGACCCTACTTTATTGCCAATAGGCGCTAAATTAGCCTTGGAGCCTTGGGAATATGAAGCGGACGGTTATTTTTATCCGCTCAGCCAATGGTTAACCGCTAATATGGCACGCTTCGGTTTTTACCTGCCTTTTGCCGAGACAAGCGGCGGCGTAGCCAAAGAGCCGTGGCACCTAAGTTATATGCCGTTGGCGCAAATGTGTGCCGATCAGTTAACACCGGCGTTAGTCGCCCATGCCTTAAACGCGCAGCACATTAGTGGAAAAGTATATATCCTTAAGCAACTAGACGAGATATTTAGTCGGTTTATTGCTCCCTCATTACTGGCTCATGCCGCTAATATCCACACTACTAATATCAAAACGACTGAGGAGTAAGCTATGAGTACTTGGCTTTGGATTTTATTACCGCTGTTATTTGTGGTGGGCCTGTTTGTAGGCGCCCTCAAAGACACCAAAAAAGTAGAACGTCAGGTGAAGAAAGACCGTGACAAAATGCAATTAAAAGATTGGGATCAGGAAGAGCGTAAAGAAAAAGCCAAAGAGGAAAACTGGGGTGTACCGCCTGCACCGCCCGGAGAGTATCACCCAGAAGACGCACACAAACAAAAACACGATGAGCAGGAAAAATAACAGCGCCAAGCTGATGGCGCTGAGCGCCATCAGCTTCTTATTAGCAGATTAACCAGCCGTTAACACTTGTTGCAATGGTGTATAGCTTAAGCCGTGGGCCTCTGCCACCGCAGGGCAAATAACTTGGCCTTGGTGCACATTCAGCCCTTGAGCTAAGAGCGGATCATTTTGCATTGCGGTTTTCCAGCCAAGATTCGCTAAGGCTTTCACGTAAGGCAAAGTGGTGTTAATCAAGGCAAAGGTGGAGGTATAGGCCACGGCACCCGGCATATTAGCCACACAATAATGCACTACGCCGTCTACTTCATAAGT
>JAHLFI010000108.1 GCA_018883865.1 Candidatus Oceanisphaera merdipullorum | reverse complement strand
TTTTTGGCGTTGGAGTCTCAGGCGGAGTCGTCCAGCCTCGATGACTTTACCCGTCAAGGATTGCAATGGCTGGTGGATGGCACCGAGCCTCAAGCGCTGGAACAATTGCTTGATAACGAACTCAGTCGTATCGAAGAACAAAAAGAGTTAGAAGCACAAGTCTATGAGGCCATGGGCGGCTATAGCCCGACTATCGGTATCATAGGTGCCGTATTGGGCTTGATCCAAGCCATGTCTAACTTAGATGATCCAAGCCAGTTAGGTAGCGGTATAGCGGTCGCCTTTGTGGCCACCTTGTACGGCGTGGGCTTGGCCAACTTGTTGTTACTGCCCTTGGCCAATCGCTTGCGTTCAGTGTATCGCTTAGAGCTACGTTATCGGGAGTTGACTGCCATTGGATTGTTGGCCATAGCGCGTGGCGACAGCAGCTTAAGCACCAGTCGTCAGTTGGCCCAGTACCAAGGGCAGCGCCAATGAGGCGCCGCTCGCTGGCCACGCGAGCGGGTGGCTGCCATCACGCCACGGGGGCGGATCGCTGGTTGGTGTCTTATGCGGATTACATGACCTTGGCCTTTGCGCTGTTTGTGGTCTTGTATGCGTTACATGCCAATAAAACCGAATTACAGCAGCCCTTGCTCGATGGCATGGAACAAGCTTTCGTGCGCTTAAGCGGCGAAGCAAAACCAGCCCAGGCCGCTAATTCCATGATCAGTGCGGCCGATGAATTAGATGTAGAAGGCACCGGTAATCCATTAGCCGAAGGCGACCCCAGTTTGGCACGTTTAAAGGCCGAACTTGAGCTGAGACTCGGGCCTTTGCTGGAAAAAAATAGGCTTATGTTAGAGCAAGAGGGGGAGTGGTTAACCCTGAGCTTTGATGGCAACTTAGTGTTTGCTAGCGGCAGTGCGCTGCTCAGTCGTAACGCAGACACTATTTTAAATGCGGCCTTACCGCCCTTGGCCGACTTGACTCATTTTATTCGGGTGCGCGGCTATGCGGACAATCTGCCGGTAAGCAATGAGCTATATGCCTCTAATTGGCAGCTCTCTGCGGAGCGGGCACGCGCCGTGCTGGAATGGTTGCAACACCACGGCATAGCCGCCCCCAGATTGAGTTTGGAAGCTTTTGGTGAGTTTAGCTCGCCACAGCGCCAACTAGACGACGAGACGAGCAGCCTAAACTCAAGTAGAGCAAACAATAGACGCGTAGAAATTGCGATTTCTACGCAAACATGGCAAGCACCCACTGTCTTGCCATCTCGGCCCTTGGCCACAGAACATAGCCCTGAGCTTAGGGTGTATGAGTTACCTAATGGTGGTATTCGTATAGGTACCAGTACAACGCAAGATGGGGTAACACAGTGATTGTCTGGACAGTAGCAAATCAAAAAGGTGGCGTTGGCAAGACCACAAGTGTGGTGGCGTTGGCCGGTTTGCTGGCGCAGCGCAATAAACGGGTGTTGCTGATTGATACCGATCCGCACGGCTCACTCACCTCCTATTTTAACTATGAAATGGATAGCCTGCCTTACAGTCTGTTTGATTTGTTCCAAGCACCACGCCCCACACGAGAGCTATTTTCTAAGGTGGCCTTGGTCACCCGTTTCCATGGTTTAACCTTATTACCCGCCTCTATTTCCTTGGCGACGCTTGAGCGCACTTCCAGCGCTCGCGAAGGTATGGGGCTGGTGTTAAAGCGCTTATTGGTGGAAATCAAAGAGGATTTTGATGTGGTGATCATCGACTGCCCACCGGTATTAGGGGTGATGATGGTCAATGCCTTGGCCGCTTGCGATCGTATAGTGGTGCCGGTGCAAACGGAATTTTTAGCGCTCAAAGGCTTAGAACGCATGGTCAGCACCTTCAAATTGATGCACAGAGCGAAGAAAGAAGGCTTTAAGTATACTGTGGTGCCGACTATGTTCGATCAAAGAACTAAGGCCTCGCTGCAGAGCCTGAAAAGCCTACAACAAGATTATGACGGGCATTTATGGCCGTCTTGTATTCCGGTGGATACTAAGTTTCGTGATGCCAGCTTACGCCATGAGCCACCTTCTTATTATGTAAAAGGCAGTCGTGGCGTGTTTGCCTATCAAAGTTTACTGAACTATTTGTGGCTGCTAGATGGGGCAGATGTCGCGTTATGAAACAGCCTTATGCCGATGTATTAGATGACTATTTTGGTGCCTTGCTGGAAGAGGGCGAAAGCCCAGTGCTTGAACATGAGCCAGCACCTGTACTTGAGCCGTTACCTTTGGCGAACGCCGAGCTAACTCCCGTGCCAGTGGTGCCCTATGCAGAACCGGACGCCGCCGCGCGTCGTGTGGCGTTAGAAGCCCTGTTGGCGCAGGTGGCCGCGCTTAAAGAAGAAGAAACGACGAACTCGGTGATTGAAACGCCAACCGTCACCGAACCAGAAATCCAGCCACAAACGCAAGTGGATCCTGAGCCGGTCGTAATAGCTGAGCCTGTCTCGGTCGTTGCGCTTGCGACAGTTGCACCTAGGATAGTTTCACCTAGCACACCTACGCCTACCATAGCCGCACCCATTGCAGCGTCTGTGGTTGCAGAGCAGGTTGAGAGCGTAATTGACCTTGAATTACAGACTCAGTTAGCGGCCCAGCAAGTGCTGGCTGAGCAAGCCGCTGCTTGGCGCAATATGGAGACTGAGCACAGTTTTCAAGTGTTATTTTTTGAGGTGGCGGGCATGACTTTTGCGGTGCCGCTCACCCATTTAGGCGGTATTTATCAGGTGGCTAAACTAACCAGCTTGTTTGGCAAGCCCCACTGGTTTGCTGGGGTACAAACTGAGCGCGACCGTCAAATTTATGCGGTAGACACGGCGCGCTGGGCTATGCCTGGCCACACCGCCGAAGAAGAATACGGCTATTTAGTGACGCTGGGCGAAAGTAATTGGGGTTTAGGCTGTCATCAGTTAAAAGGCACGGCACTGTTAACCCGAGATCAGGTAAAATGGCGCGCCACGCCGGGTGCTCGACCTTGGTTGGCGGGCATGGTAAAAGAAAGAATGTGTGCTTTGCTGCATGTAGACGCCTTGATTGCGCTACTGGAGCAGGGTAAAAATATTGACGGCCAACAGGTCTGAGCTAAGCATAAGGGTAATCTATGAATAAGAATCGTAATGTAGCTGGGAGTCTCAGTGATGATGAAGTACTGCAGTGGGTCACCTTTTGTTTAGACAATGAGACCTATGGCATCAACGTAATGCAGGTACAAGAAGTGCTGCGTTACAGCGACATAGCACCAGTGCCGGGTGCGCCTGACTATGTATTAGGCATAGTGAACTTGCGCGGCAACGTGGTGACGGTACTGGATACGCGCCTGCGTTTTGGTCTGGAAACCACAGAGGTAAGTGACAACACCCGCATCGTTATCATTGAAGCCGAAAAGCAAGTCATCGGCATCATGGTCGACAGTGTGGCTGAGGTGGTGTATTTAAAATCGTCAGAAATTGAAACCGCACCCAACGTGGGCACCAGCGAAAGCGCCAAGTTCATTCAAGGCGTGTGCAACCGCGACGATCAACTGTTGATCTTGGTGGACTTAGACAAATTGTTGTCGGATGACGAATGGGACGAAGTGGGTCAATTGTAATGTGGTTTGAGCCGGCATTTATACTGGCACTGGCGGCGCTGGCCTTAGTGATCGGCGTTATTGCTTTGTTTGTGGCTTGGTCTATGTGGCGCCAAAGTCAGCGTAAGTTGGAGGCCATGAGCCGGCTGATGCGCGAGCTCACCCGCACCCGAGACAGTTACCGCAAGCAAATTGAAGAATTGCAGGCGGCCAACATCGGCATGGGTAATAAAGTGGGTGAGCTTTATCGCCAGCAAGATAAACTTAGCGAACAGCAGCAAGAATTAGCGCTTAAAGATCCACAAGGCAAATTGTACAGTCGCGCCACGCGCATGGTGCAACTGGGCGCGGATATCGATGAAATCATGGCCGAGTGCGAAATGCCCAGAGCCGAAGCCGAATTGCTGATCACCTTGCATCGGCAATAGCTTAAAACACCGCTATCAGCCGTCAGCGCTAAGCTATCTGCAAAAGAACAACACCGAGCCCTGCGCTCGGTGTTTTGCTTTGTGGAGCCTGATACTCAGCAGAACAGTGGAAATTATCTTCACTAAAAAGCGGGGTGTTTTGTAGACGGTCTTCTTATAGATAAGGACTATTCACCGCCCCTGAACACTTTTAAATCAGTCAATAGCCGTAAGATCAATGCATTAACAAGGTTATCGGTATCACGTTTCCTGCGCTCACTCATGGTTTATTTCTGCACATATCAGTGCTCTATGCTAAACTGGCGGCCATTTTTACTGGTCTATGTTGTGGCTGATAGTCGGTGGCGGTTGCCACTGGTGCTTTGTCAAGAATGGTTGTCAATTATGCTAGAAGCGAAAAGCTTAACCTGTGTCCGAGAAGAGCATACGCTGTTTAGCGAGCTGTCGCTGAGCCTGGCTCCCGGCGATTTGGTGCAGGTGGCGGGCCCTAATGGGGTGGGTAAAACGAGCTTACTGCGTTTGCTTGCCGGCTTGTCACGCCCATTTGCTGGTGAAATCTACTGGCAGGGCTATCACATAGAGCAAAATCGAGACGAATATCATCACGACTTACTCTATTTGGGCCACCAAGCCGGCATTAAGCACGAATTGACCGCATTAGAAAATTTGGCGTTTTTTAAGCGTATGCACCACGCCCAAAGTTCGGCCAATTTATGGGATGTCTTGGCGCAAGTGGGGTTAGCGGGCCTAGAAGACCAAACCGCCGGCCAGTTATCGGCGGGGCAAAAGCGTCGCGTGGCTTTGGCGCGGCTCTGGTTGGGTGGCCCTAAATTATGGATACTCGATGAGCCCTTTACCGCAATCGATAAACAAGGGGTCAAAGTGCTGGAGCAACTGCTGCTGGATCACACCGATAACGGCGGCATGGTGTTGATCACCACCCATCAAGATTTATCCTTATCGGCCAAACGCGCCCGTATCTTGCAGCTGACGCCCCATGAAGAGGATCCGGCATGAGATCCATGTTTAGCGGTGTGTTGCGCCGTGAGCTCGTCTCGGCGCTGCGTCGGCGGGCCGACATCTTAAATCCGTTGTGGTTTTTTATTATCGTCATTACCTTGTTTCCACTCGGCATCGGGCCTGAGCCTGGTCAATTGGCGCGTATTGCCCCCGGCGTGGTGTGGGTCGCGGCGTTATTATCCTCGTTATTAGCGCTGGAGCGTTTATTTCGAGATGATTTTTTAGACGGTACCTTGGAACAATTAATGCTGATGCCCTGTCCTTTAGGGGTGCTGGTGTTAGCAAAAGTAGTGGCTCATTGGTTATTAACAGGTTTACCCTTGCTGCTGCTGTCGCCGCTGGTGGCGGTGTTACTCAGCCTAGACATGGTGGCCTTTAAAGCGGTGTTTTGGACGCTGCTGTTGGGCACGCCCATCTTAAGTTTACTCGGCGCCATCGGCGTGGCGCTAACCGTGGGCATCGGCAAAGGCGGGGTCTTGTTGAGTTTATTAACTTTACCCCTGTATATTCCGGTATTGATTTTTGCCACTTCAGCCATAGATGCGGCCAACTTTGGCGTGGCTTATCATGGTCAGTTGGCTATTTTGGGCGCCATGTTAGTCGGCAGTATTACCTTAGCCCCCTTTGCCATCGCCTCGGCCTTGCGCGTGAGCGTGAACTAGGTCTGTTTATAACTGGGCTTGATTAACGTTTTTGCGAGCAAAATTAAGCGATATTTTTTAAAGCACCTAAAGATGCAGCAGGGCAGATAAGCCTGTGCATAATAATTACTCTAAAAAAGGTCTGTGAGCAATATGTGGAAATGGTTACATCCTTACGCTAAATCCGAGCATGTTTATCGTATTGCCGGTTTATGGCTACCTTGGTTTGCCACGCTCAGTGTGGTGACATTTGCTGCAGGCCTAGTGTGGGGTCTTGCCTATGCGCCGGCGGATTATCAGCAAGGCGATGCTTTTCGCATTATCTACATTCACGTGCCGGCGGCTATTTTGTCCATGGGCGCTTATTCGTCGATGGCTATCGCCGCCTTCATTGGCTTGGTGTGGCAGATCAAAACCTCAGACATGGCGGTGGCCGCTATCGCACCCGTAGGCGCGGTATTTACCGCCATTGCCTTATTTACCGGTGCCGCTTGGGGCAAGCCCATGTGGGGCGCTTGGTGGGTATGGGATGCCCGCCTCACGTCAGAGCTGATTTTATTATTCTTGTATTTAGGCGTCATCGCCCTCTATAACGCCATTTCCGACAAGGTATTAGCGGGAAGGGCGGCGGGTATTTTGGCTCTGGTAGGAGTGATTAATTTACCCATTATTCACTACTCGGTAGAATGGTGGAACACCCTGCATCAGGGAGCCAGCATCACTAAGTTTGACCGGCCTTCTATTTCAAACGACATGCTGTGGCCGCTACTACTGATGATAGTGGCCTTTAGTGCTTTCTTAGGCGCGGTTACCTTGATGCGCCTGCGCAATGAATTGCTTCGTCGTGAATCCCATCGCCCTTGGGTGCTGGCGTTGGTGGAGAAAGAACATGAAATTTGATTCTTGGTCGGCATTTTGGGCCATGGGCGGCTACGGTTTTTATGTCTGGCTGTCGTTTGGTTTTACCTTGGCTATATTGCTCGCAATTGTATGGTCAACCTTGGCAACGAAAAAAAGCCTGTTGCGTGGCGTTAAGCAAAAGCAGCAACGGGCAGAACGTCGTAAGGCCGCTCAGAAGTTGGAGAATACGTTATGAATCCTAGACGTAAGAAACGCATGGCATTGCTACTGGCAGTGGTGTTGGGCTTATCGCTGATGACGGGTTTAGTGCTGTATGGCTTACAGCAAAATATCGACCTGTTTTATACCCCGACTGAGTTGGTACAAGGTAAAGGCGACGCCAAGATTAAACCCGAAGAGGGCCAACGGCTGCGTATTGGCGGTCTGGTAGTGCCGGGCTCGGTGAGCCGAGACCAAGAAAGTTTAAAAGTCAGCTTTGATTTGGTTGATAGCGGCGGCGAACAAATAACCGTGGTGTTTGATGGCATATTGCCGGACTTATTCCGCGAAGGGCAGGGCATAGTCGCCCAAGGGCATTTAGCGGATGCGCGTACCATTACCGCCTTCGAAGTGCTGGCCAAACACGATGAAGAATACATGCCACCGGAAGTGGCCGAGGCGATTAAGGGCATTGAGCATGTGAAACCTGAGTATACCCAAGAGCAGCTCAAAGGAAATCAGTCATGAATTTGACGTTAGGTATTATTCCCGAGCTGGGTCAATTTAGTCTGATTTTGGCGTTGGCCGCGAGCTTGATCTTAAGTACTTATCCGCTGATTGGTGCAGCGCGTGGTAACGCCAGCATGATGTTGCTGGCGCGCCCCTTGGCCTATGCCATGTTTGGCTTCTTGTTATTTTCTTTTGGTTGCTTAACTTGGGCCTTTATCGACCACGATTTTAGTGTCGTGTATGCGGCTTCTAACTCCAACAGTTTGCTACCTCTGGAATATCGTATTTCTGCGGTATGGGGCGCCCACGAAGGCTCTTTATTACTCTGGGTGCTGATCTTAGCCGGTTGGGCTGCAGCTGTGGCGCGCTTTAGTCGTTCATTGCCATTAGATGCGGTGGCGCGGGTATTAAGTGTGATGGGCATGATAGGCGTGGGCTTCTTGCTGTTCGTGATCGTGACCTCTAACCCATTTTTGCGCACCTTGCCGTTTTTCCCGGTCGATGGTCGTGACTTAAACCCCATGCTGCAAGACCCAGGTCTTATCTTCCATCCGCCTATGTTGTACATGGGCTATGTGGGCTTGTCGGTGGCGTTTGCTTTCGCCATTGCCTCTTTGATGACAGGTAAGCTGGACGCTGCTTGGGCACGCTGGTCGC
>JAHLFI010000107.1 GCA_018883865.1 Candidatus Oceanisphaera merdipullorum | reverse complement strand
ACTGGCTAAAGGACATTAGCCGCTACGATTAGGCTTTGCCCTGCGCGCAGGCTGTGCTTGCTCGGCAACTTATTCCAGCTGAGTAGCTCATTGATAGTGACGCTAAAACGACTAGCAATCACAGACAATGAATCGCCGCGTTTTACCTTATAAACACTGCTTGCTTTCGCAGCAGGCGCAGAAGTGTTGGTGGTGGCGGCATAGCTACCAGATAGCGTTAACGACTGGCCGATGCGAATATTGTTACCGCTAAGGTTATTCGCTTGGCGAAGCTGCTCCACGGTAGTGCCGTGGCGTTTGGCGATAGCGCCTAGGCTGTCACCGCGACGCACTTGATACTGCGAGGTGCTGCTGCGCTCTTGCTCTGGCATATCGGCCATGGCAATTTCAAAGCCTTGGGCATGAGCGACGGGCACGAGGATCTCTGTGCTGCGCGCCGGTGAAGTGGACGCTTTCTTAAAGGCAGGGTTCAGTTCTTTGAGCTTGCTACGGTTCATGCCGGCTAAATCTGCCGCCATGTTCAAGTCCACTTGCCCCTCTACTTCAACCACCGCCAGTTGCGGGCGATTAGGCAGAGCAGGTATGTCCATGCCGTAGTGCGAGTCCTGCTTTAAGATAGCGGCCAAAGCTAATATTTTGGGCACATAGTTTTGTGTTTCTTTGGGCAAAGATAAAGACCAATAATCTGTTTTCTTGCCTTGGCGAAGGTTGGCTTTCATGGCGCGTTGTACTCGGCCTTCGCCGGAGTTATAAGCGGCCAGCGCTAGCACCCAATCACCATCGAAGAAACCATTCAGGTATTCGAGGTAATCCAGCGCCGCACGGGTCGAGGCCATCACATCATAACGGCCGTCATAAAAGCTGTCGAAATGCAGACCAAAGTTCTTACCTGTGCCTTGCAGCATTTGCCACAAGCCGGCCGCATGGCCATGTGAGTAAGCTTTAGGGTCGAAGGTACTTTCAACCACCGGCAATAGTACCAGTTCCATTGGCATGTTCCGTTTCTCTATCTCTTCCTTGATGAGATAGAGAAACGGTCTGGCGCGTTCAGATACAGAACGCATATAGCTGGGGTGTTTGAGGTACCACTCGCGCTGAGCGACAACTCTGGGGTGATCGAGGGGCACATCGAGTTTCATTTGCTCCGCTAGGTCGAGCCACAAGTCGGGCTGTTTAGCCTCCACCTGTTGGCGCTGTTGCCGACTCGAAGAGTGGGGCACAGTGCTGTAAGCTCGACCTAGGTCGGTAGTTCGATGGTGCGTTTGCAACGATGCATGGATCGATGACTTTTGATAAAGCGAACTGCTCGCTTTATCGTCGGTGCTGTCCTGGTGGCCAGAAGAATTTAATCCTTGGCAGCCCGCCAGGAGTAAGGCACCTGTAATGATACAGAGTCTTCTCATGGTGTCCGCGTCTCTTTAAAACGACGGCCAGTGTATGCTTTGTGAACAACGTAATCAAGTTCGTTAAAAAGAGTCCTTCCAGCGCCTAAGTGCAGCGAACACCTGAAAGTCGTCATTTAGCTCTGATCCCACTTGAGACTGGACTCGGGCCGCAACCCCCGCCACATGGGCGCGCAGGAACACATTGATGGCTTTTTCTAGGCCTACCGAGGAGGGTAAAGTGGGCACACCTTGTTGGCGTAATTTAGCCACTTTTTGTAGATAATTTTTTAATTCGGCGTTGTTTGGCTCTACTTTGTGACAGAAAGCTAGGTTCGATTGTGTATATTCATGTGCACAATAAACCGCAGTATTGTCCGGTAGTGCGCTTAAGCGAGTTAACGACTGATACATCTGTTCAGCTGTACCTTCAAACAGTCGGCCACAGCCTCCTGAGAACAGCGTATCTCCGCAAAACAATAGGGGCTCAGGAATGTTATCAACAGAAATCAGGCCGTTAGACGCATAAAAGGCAATGTGTCCTAGGGTATGGCCTGGGACTGAGAGCACGGCAAACTCCAATCCTAATTCAGGAAGGGGCACGGCATCGCCGTCTGTGACGCCGATGGCGTTTACCGCGGGTAGAGGTTCGCTGCTTGGCGCATACACCTTAGCATTTGGCCACTGGGTGAGCAGGGCGTTAACGCCACCTGTGTGATCATAATGATGATGGGTAATCAAAATCGCGGTGAGCTCCAATTCGCGCTCGTTCAGCACTTTAATCACGAGCTCAGCCTGCCCCGGATCCACCACCATAGCTTGCTTGTTATTCGCAAGCAGCCAGATATAGTTATCTTGAAATGCCGAAATCGCACTAACGTGCACCAGGTGCTTGTTATGTCGGTCTTTATCTAAATGATTATCCATGTATTGCTCCTTAAATAGAGGAAGGCGTTAGCTTAGCAGAGGCATAAATGTGATGAAATCAGTCGCCCCCCCCAATCACTGGCAACAGGTACTGCGTGGGCCCTATTTGGCCAAGCTATTACAGGCTAGATTGGCGCAATGGGCGCCCTCGTTATTTGGCTTTAACTTGCTTACGGTCGATGCCCTAAGCGCGGCTTGTTCCTTGCCAGGCAGCCGTTTATTGCATGCTGTTAATCTTAGTCAAAGGCAGTCTTACGCTGAAGCTGTAGATATTATTGGCAAAGCTACCGCCATGCCGTTTGCGCCCGGCAGCTTAGATGCTTGCCTTTTGGCTCATGTGCTGGATTTTAGCGCTCATCCTCACGCCATCTTGCGTGAAGTAGAAACTGTGCTGCGTGATGACGGTTGGCTGATTATCTCTGGCTTTAACCCCTATAGTACGGCGGGCTTGGCCAGTTTTTTACCAGGCTTAAGTCATAAATTGCCCGCTTGGCGGCAAATGGTGGCGCCAGAGCGGCTGGAAGATTGGTTAAAACTGCTGGGTTTTGAAGTGTTAGAGCGTGACTACTTCGGCTTAACGCCCGTTTTTGAAGGCTCTCTGCTCAGAGCCTGGCGCCAGCAGCTGGTGCCGCATTATTGCCCTTCCTTCGCCGCCGTGTACGTCATGCTGGCGCGCAAACGCCGTTATCCGCTCACGCCCATTCGTCAAACCATACGGCCGCAAGCCGTGTTGCAACCCGAAATGGCGCGCAATAGCGTGAAGAGTGAAGCGTGAGAGGTTGGGTCTTTAACCTTCATAACCCGTATCAACATGAATCGCGTCGTTTTCGGCCGCCAATCGAGCTAACACATCACAGCGTTCGTTTTCAGGATGACCTGAATGGCCTTTTACCCAATGCCAGTTCACCTCATGGCGTTGACTAAGCTCATCCAACCGCTTCCATAAATCCACGTTTTTGACCGGTTTTCGGGCTGACGTTTGCCAATTTTTTTGTTTCCAGCCGTTAATCCACTGTGTGATGCCTTGGCGTACATATTGGCTATCTGTGGTTAAGTCCACCACGCAGCGGTCGCTTAAGGCTGCTAACCCTTCAATGGCCGCCATCAGCTCCATGCGGTTATTGGTCGTTAACTTATAACCGCCGCTCAGCTCTTTACGGTGTGTCTTATAAATTAATACCGCGCCATAACCACCAGGGCCCGGATTGCCTAAACAAGAACCGTCAGTATAGAGTTCAATTTTTTTCATCATGCTTAACTTACGCTTTCATTATCAATACCGAAGAGGGCGGCAGTCTGCCACAGCAATCACTAAAAAACAGCCCACATTCGACACACAAAAATCGCCGCTTGGTAGCATCGTCGAGGTCAGTTACCTATACTGGCCCCCGTCTGGGTAAAGGAGACCACATCAATGGATCAGCAAACGCATTCGCGCCAAATAATTTTAGATACCGAAACCACGGGTCTTAACATGGACTCAGGCCCTCATTACATGGGTCACAAAGTCATTGAAATTGGTGCGGTGGAAGTGGTGAACCGTCGCTTAACCGGACGTCATTATCATGTGTATCTCAAACCCAATCGCAAAATAGATGAAGAAGCCATCAAGATACACGGGATCACTGATGACTTTTTGGCTGATAAGCCGGTGTTTTCTACACAAGTTGATGAATTTTTAGATTTTATTCGAGGCGCTGAATTTGTAGCTCATAATGCGCCCTTTGACGTAGGCTTTTTAGATTACGAATTAAGCCTGATTGGTCGCAAAGAACGTATTGCGGATCTTTGCAAGGTTACCGACACGTTGGCGTTGGCACGTAAACTCTATCCGGGTAAGCGAAATAACCTAGATGTACTCTGTACGCGCTATGGCATAGATAACAGCCACCGTACTTTACACGGCGCACTTTTGGATGCGGAGATCTTGGCCGACGTCTACTTGTTAATGACCGGCGGCCAGACCAAATTAAATTTACAAAGTGACAGTCAGCAGCAAGACGACAAAGGCGGCATCCGGCGTTTGTCTGGCGATCGCACGCCGTTAAAAATTATTCGCGCCCAGCCCCAGGAGCTACTCGATCATGAAGCGCGCTTAGACTTGGTAATGAAGAAAGGAGGCAGTTGCGTATGGCGTGGCTAAGGAAGCCTAACTTAAAGCAAGGTTATCCATTAAGTGGCTCTCTAGTCAGTCGTTATGTCGTTAGTCTGTGCTTGCTCATCACAGCGCTGAGCACGCAGGCGTCCGAGCAGAGCGCGCGTTGGTTAAGTAACACTTTTCGCGTCGATCCTTCAATTTCCTCGTTGACCTTGTTGATTGAGCGCGAGCCTAATAGCGCACCAGTGGTGCTTATTCGCCCCGATGGCGCCAAATATTATCAACAAGACCACCCTGATCACATTAGCTGGGTTAACACCCCTGATCGCGATGTAATCACGCTCTGGCAGCCCGAACCCGGCCCTTGGCAGGCAACCGGCAAAATTACCCCCAAGCGTGGCATCACCTTGGTCAGTGAGTTTGAGCTGGCGTTAGGCCCGCTTGCTGATCGTCTCTATCAGCAAGAAGTATTAAAACTGGATGCCGAGCTGCGTCATGGAGATACTCGGCTGGATGCTAATTATTATTTACAAGATTTAACCTTGCAGGCGCAGCTGATGAGTTTACGCAAGGATCCTGATGCTCAGTTTGCCCCTGCTCCCGTGGTGGTGGGCGAATTTAAAGACGATGGCGTAGGGCTAGATGCCATCCCTAACGATGGCAAGCTCACGGCTGAAGTTATCTTGGATATTTTGCCCGGCGAGTACTTGTTTCAGACCCAAATTAGTAATCAAGTGCTGGCGCGCACCCAAGAACAACAGGTGATGATATATCCAATGCCGCTGAAATTGAGCTTCTCTAAGCCCGATGCAGAAGGCAAATGGTATATGACCATGACCGCTGATCATGAGTTGATTACCAACACTATTATTATCTCGGGTGAGCTAGTGACCCCGTCAAAACAACGCATTCCCATTACCGGTACCGGCACGCATATAAAATTACCGGATGCCGTAGAGTCAGGTAACTATTACTGGCAAGGGCGAGCCTTTGCCACGAACCAAAACTCTAGAGAAGTGCAGATGAATTTGGTTGAGCAAGTGATCCGCGTTAGTCCACCGGTTATGGCCAGTGAAGAACCGGAGGCGATTAAGCCTAGTAATGCCCTAAATTATATTATCGCCGTTGTTATCTTGTTGTTAATATTGCTGTTAATTGGTTTTATTTTAAGAAAACGCGCCGTAAAAAAGCGTATGAATGGCGATAAAAAATAAGTTAAGTGTTTATTATCACAGTTAGTGGCTAATATTTAGGCGAGTGATGCACAATGCCAAGTTTTATAGTTGACCTATGACTCACCTCTCTCTAATATAGCCCTTGTCTGCAGTACGCTGCTGACGAGGAGTGGTAGTTCAGTTGGTTAGAATACCGGCCTGTCACGCCGGGGGTCGCGGGTTCGAGTCCCGTCCACTCCGCCAATTTTGAAAAAGCCCTGTCCAATTGGACAGGGCTTTTTTGCTTTTATAGCATCCAGTAAATTCCTATTTTCCACTTTGTTAAATCCACCCCCGTGACCATGTACTTGAGCTGACCTGTGTTCAAAACTGGCGATTTTTTCTTTTTCAAAAGAAATTAAAGCTAGGTATCACAGACACTTTGTTGTGAAGCGAATCTTTTTAGTCTAAAGCATTCTCCGGAGACGGGATCGCACGCTAAAGCGACACACTACAAAATAGTGCTCTTATTGCCAGTTGGGTTTAGGTGTTGGATTCTCCTTTCCCTCATTTCTATGCACGGTGCACATGAGGTCCAGAAAGCGCATAAATTTGGTTAGTTAATTTTACCGATTGAAATAACTAAAACCCCAGCTGCTAACCCGGGGTTTTAGTTTATATACGCGTCTTGTAAAGAAGCAGTATTAGCAGTTATGTCCCAATCACATTATGCAAGGTCACGGACCTTGGGTTCACGTTCCCATAAGCGTGATTTAGCGTGCTCAATAAAGATATTTACATCAGCCAATGGCGTGATAAATCTATCTTTCTCAATGGGTAGCTTACTTAAGATATATTTATCCGTGGCACCGCAATAGGCTATGGCCTTGCAATGGACGTAAGCGTCAGTGAACCAGTCTAACGTGGCACTGTCTTTGGCCAGCTTTTTAGCCTGCTCTGGCATAATAATACTGACCACCGCATCAAATAGTACAGACGGTGCCCCGGCGATGCGCTCTGCCGATTGAATACGCGTGCCGTCATCCAGTACCACTTCACGACCAGGCGCTACAATCTTCACGTTGGCGCCTTGTGCGTGAGCCGCCTGCTTATATCTTTCTATCTCACTTTTGTTTGAACCTTGCGCCACTAAGATACCAATCAAGCGACCTTGTAAGCTGTTTGGAGTGCGACCAATCGTCTGTAAGGCAGCAGAGGTCGCCATGGCTTGTACGGGGGCTGAGAGAGTAGCCGCCGCGGGTAACTCCATGCCTAGCGCTTTTGCTACACGGCTCGCTAAATCTTCATCAATATGGCGCAAATGACTGAGCGTGCGACTGCGCACATGCGGGGTGTCTACTTTGCCGAGCTCAAAAGCATAGGCGGAAGCAATATGTGCTTGCTCGTGCGGCGTCTGGCTAAGATAGAACATACGAGGCTGGCTATAGTGATCAGCGAACTTTTCTGCACGAATACGCCCTTTAACACCATCATCAAGCGGCTCTGCGAATGATTTAAAACCTCGCTTGGCACTTTCACGCGGCATAGTGGGATCCAAACTTTGCGGTTCATAAGCGACACGGCCTTTGGGCACTTGCATTTGCATATGGCCGTCACGCTGCATATTAGCAAATGGACATTTAGGCGCGTTGATGGGAATTTGTGCAAAGTTAGGTGAGCCTAAACGTGATAGTTGAGTGTCTAAATAACTAAATAGTCGGCCTTGAAGCAGGGGGTCGTTACTGAAATCAATACCGGGTGGCAGATGCGAAGGGCAAAATGCGACTTGCTCCGTTTCAGCAAAGAAGTTTTCTGGATAGCGATTGAGTACCATTTTTCCGACTATTTTAACGGGCACCATTTCTTCAGGGATTAATTTGGTCGCATCTAGATGATCAAACGGAAACTGCTCTGCTTCTGCTTCACTAAATAATTGCACTCCAAATTCCCATTCTGGGAAATCCCCATTATTAATAGACTCAAATAAGTCACGACGGTGATAATCCGGATCTGCACCGGAGATTTTTACGGCTTCATCCCAGGTGGTCGATTGCACACCCAGTTTCGGTTTCCAATGAAAGCGGACAAAAGTACTATTGCCGTCTTTATTAATGAGGCGATAACTATGGATGCCAAAGCCTTCAATCATACGGAGGCTGCGTGGTAGGGCGCGATCACTCATCAGCCAAATCACGTTATGCATGGTTTCAGGGCTGAGAGAAACAAAATCCCAGAAAGTGTCATGAGCTGAAGCTGCTTGAGGGAAACCACGATCGGGTTCTGGCTTAACAGCGTGTATCAGATCAGGAAATTTCATGGCATCTTGGATAAAGAATATTGGCATATTGTTACCGACGATATCCCAATTTCCTTCTTCGGTATAAATCTTAACCGCAAACCCCCGCACATCTCTCGGCGTATCTTTTGAACCTTTGCTGCCCGCAACGGTGGACATACGAGTGAATAATGGCGTTTGTTTATTGGTTTCGCTAAGGATCTTGGCGGTGGTGTAGTCGGCTAGTGACTCAGTTAGCTCAAAATAACCGTGTGCCGCACTGCCGCGTGCATGAACAATGCGCTCAGGAATACGCTCATGATCGAAATGGTTAATTTTTTCACGTAATACAAAGTCTTCAAGCAGGGTGGGGCCACGACTACCGGCTTTAAGCGAGTTTTGATTATCAGAAATTACGACACCTTGCTGAGTGGTCAGCGCTTGCGTGTTAGCGCCAGCATCTTGATGAGTCTCACCTCCCTTACCAGATGTAGTATTCATAGTGTTAGCGGGGTCGGTATGATCGATGTGTTTTTTCATTATTCACCCTAGCTGTTGTTTTAGTTAATTTTATGAGCCATAAACTCTGTTTTTGCTCACCTATGCGTAAGTCAATGTGGATAGAAATAAGCTGTGTTTCAGTATGTGGCTGGCAATATTAAAGCGCCAAATATAGATACTAGCCGAAGTACGAAAGCGTGCTTAAAAATAGAGAGGTATCGTCTCACAAAGAAATAATTACTTTCTCTGTGGATGTTAGAAATAGTGCTCATTTATTGTTAACTTCTCCTAAATTTCTATAAATCACTCAAATTAGAGTAACGCTTTAGGGCGCCTCATGGTAAGGCACCGTGTTACACCTGAGCGGCGGGGTATTTCTGAGCACAACCTTTACAACTGGCTCAAGCAACATAAACAAGCAACCAATCCAGAGCCTGCGGTTAGGAAACAATACGGTTTGTCTGGTCAATGAAAGCGATTATGGCTAAGGAAATGCTAATCCATGCCTTACTGATGGCTATCTGGCGCAGAACCCCTCACCTAAGTATTTAAAACAGCCCTTCGTCGATTAACGGCGAAGGGCTGTGTGCTTTTATTCCCACTCATATTGTTTACAGCTGCTTTGGCAATTCCTCAGTGTAACCACGTCATTTCTCGTCATTTTTCGGTGGCTGTAATATGGATCTTTACTGTCTTACTGCATGAATACACTGCGCAATTTAAATTTTTTCACCGATGAATGCTGCACGTTCGTCAAGCGACGACATTAAAACGCGATAAAATTAACTAAAACTAAGTGATAATAGTTATTGTTTGCGTTACTATCTTGGTGCTCCGGATGAGCACATAGGAAAAATAATTTAAATCAATATTTTCAAGGAATTATACCAATGCTTGAGCAGTACCAAGACCCCATCCTTTTCGCTAAAAAACCATTATTCTATGCCTTAGCGCTGCTCAGCATGCCTTATGCCGTTAACGCTCAGGAACACACTAAGTTAGATACAGTCGTGGTCACGGCCTCCGGTTTCGAACAATCTATTGCCGATGCGCCTGCCAGTATTTCGGTGATCAGTCGTGAAGAGTTGGAGAAAAAGTCATACCAAGATATTACTGATGCGGTTAAAAATATTCCTGGTGTATATGTCACTGGCGGTGGCGCCATGCAGGATATTAGTATCAGAGGCATGAGCTCGGCTTATACCTTGTATCTGGTGGATGGTCGTCCGGTGTCGGCGGGGCGAGCGGTGAATACCAATGGCCAAGATGGCGGCAAGCAAATTGGTTTACCGCCTATTTCCATGATTGAACGAGTTGAGGTGATCCGCGGGCCCATGTCCTCTTTGTACGGCGCCGAGGCCATGGGCGGCGTGATTAATATTATTACCCGTAAAAGCACAGAGCAGTGGAGCGGTAATATCAGTACCGAATATACCAAATCGCTCAATGACGTTAACAACGACCAACAGCAAGTCACCTTATTTAGCGGTGGTTCATTAATACCGGATCTACTCAGTGCGCAAGTGAACGCCAGTTGGCAGGGCACGGATGAAAGTGATTTTGTTGGAGGGAGCGATTCTGAGTCCAGTACGCCAGATGGTACACGCAAAAAAGGCGGCGTTAAGCTAACACTGACGCCAGATGAGGCTAACGCCATTAGCTTAGGTTATGACAAGGCCACCTTAGATAACACCACCACGCCAGGCAAGAGTATTGCGTTAAATGACAGTAACGGTCAGCCCAATACAGGTTCAACTCGAACTTACGAAAAAGACGTTTATCTGCTGGCTCACGACGGTACTTATGGTGACTTACAGCTGAGCAGTTATCTGCAACACGATGTATCGGAAATAGTGCAGGATAAAGTCAAAAAAGAAGAAGTTACCTTGCTAAATAGCCAAGGGACCTACTTTTGGGGTGACCATGTACTGACTCTGGGCGGACAGTATAAATTTGAAGATTTTACCGATGAGACCAATGGCTTACTGAGCAGTAATGTACCGGGCGCAGTGGCACAGGTAGACCGCTGGCTAGCGGCGGTATATGCAGAAGCAGAATGGGCGCTGACCGACGATCTTAATTTGACCACTGGTCTGCGTTATAACGATGACCAGTTGTTTGGTGGCCATCTCACGCCGCGGGTGTATGCCAACTACCACCTTACACCCGAATTAACCTTCAAAGGGGGGGTGTCGACCGGCTATAAACAACCTGGACTTGCGGCGGCGACCGAAGGATTTGGTCGTGGTACGGGGGGCGGTGGCTCACCGGCACCCCATCCACGAGCACTGATTATTGGTAATCCTGATCTCACCCCAGAGAAGAGCATCAGCTATGAAGCCGGCTTTGTGCATGACAGCGCCGAGTATGGCTTAATCAGCAGTATTATGCTGTTTCGTACTGAATTTAAAGACAAAATTTCCGAGAACCGTACGTGTGATAGCGCAGGTGCAAACCGCAATGATGCGAGCACTTGGACGTGTGCCTTCGGCGGTAATAACTACATGTTCTTGAGTACCCAAGAAAATATCAGTGATTCCCAAATCCAAGGTGGAGAGTTAACGCTCGCGTATGATATTACCCAAGATGTGAGTTTAAGCAGTAGCTACACCTATACCGAGTCAGAACAAAAAAGTGGCGATTTTGCGGGCCAGCCTCTGAATAAAACACCTAAGCACATGCTTAATGCCTCGCTCGATTGGCAGGCAAACGATAAGTTGGACTTGTGGGTGCAAGGTAATTACCGAGGTAAAACCAGTGATTACTTAAGCCGCACCAGCATGTCCGAGGGCACGCCCAGTTATATCCTAGTGGATGTGGGGTTAGTCTATCAGCTGAACGACAGCACAGATGTGAAGGCGGGAGTCTATAACTTGGCTAATAAGAAAGTGACCAATGAAGACTATGGCGCCGTATTAGATGGCCGCAGCGTTAATCTGGGCTTATCCGTTAACTTCTAAACGGTTTAGAGCGGTAAGCTTCAAGATCTTAAATGGCTCAGAGCTGTAAATGGCTTAAGGTTACGTGTTGAGGGTGGCATATTTATGCCGCCCTTAGTCACGACTAACGGGTGACTTTTATAAGACGGCACCGGTGCGTATCAAACTTGCTACTCTGCCTGTATTTCTGATCCGGTCAGCGCAGAGGAACAGGAGAAAAGAGTGAAGGCAAGGTGGGTAATCTGAGGTCGAACGTTACCCACTTGGTATCTGTTTATGTGCTACTAGGTTGTGTGCTACTAGGGTGTGACTAGTGAGTGTGAGAAGAGCCTGCTAGCGTTTTTTCGATAAATACTGGTCTAGGCTCCATGCGCCGCCACCGGCGGCGGCGAAAAACAAGAATAGAAAGCACCATTGCACGGCTAATTCACCGTTGTTCAACAGTGGCCAGAAGCTTGTAGGCGCATGCACCATAAAGTAAGCAAAGGCCATTTGACCGGAGAGCACAAAGGCCACCGGTCGGGTAAACAGGCCGATAAGCAGCAGCAGGCCACCGACGACTTCCAGCACGCCGGCGGCGCCCATCAGTGAGAACAGCTCAAACGGAGCCCGTTGCGGTGCCGGAAAACCAAACATCTTTTGCGTGCCGTGTTGGATAAACAAAAAAGCCGTTATGATGCGTAATACGCTTTGTAAGCGCGGGCTCCAAAAATTCAACATACCGTCCATAATATACTTCCTTTTCTTAATGTAAGTGTCTGAAATATAATAGTTGTTTTATGTGGCGCCGCCATGAATAAATGGTGAAATATTAACCTTGAATGGATTTAACTGGCCAAATAGCGTCACAAGCATTAAGCAAGTAAATCGGTCTATCGCACTCTGTTATATCTCGTCATTATTTGCGTCATTATCGCGCCCCCTATCCGCAGCTATATGCAGTTAATCGCTCTAACGGGAGAAACATGAATACCAAGAAAATGCCTAAGCAACTTAAGGTGGTGGCCTCTTATGCCATCTCGCCTCATATGCAGCGCCTTGAATTTACCACCGAGGATATTCAGTACTTTACTGCAGACAGCGCGGGTCAGTATCTCAAGCTGATGTTTACCCCAAGCGGCGGCACGGATTTGTCTTTGTTGGGGCCTGAGGAAAGTCCGATACTGCGTACGTACACTATTCGTCAGATAGATATCGCCAATAAGCGCTTGGCCATCGATTTCGTTAAACATCATGCCTTGGCAGTCACTCGCTTGATCAGTCCAGCCACCGGTGGCTACGGCCATTATTTTGCCGAGCGGGCCCAAGTGGGCGACCACATTGAAGTGCGAGGGCCAGGTGTCATTCAGGCCATAGATCTAAACAGAGATTGGTTGATGTTGGTCGTAGACATGACCTCAATTCCGGCCTTAAGTGTGCTGATCCAAGCCTTACCAAAAAACGCATGCGGGTATCTGGTACTAGAGGTGCTATCGACGGCGGACGTGCCTGCGTTTGATTTACCCGTAAATATACAATTAATTATCAAGGTACGCGGTCAAAACGAGGCGTTATCTGAGGTGGTTGAGCGTTTAGCTTGGCGAGTGGGGCAACCTAGTGTGTGGTGTGCCTGTGAATTTAGCGATATGAAAGCGATTCGTAGCTACGTGACTCATCAGCAGCAGATTGACCGAGCCGACTGTTATTTCAGTAGTTACTGGAAAGAGGGCGTTACCGAAGATGGCCATAAAATAATAAAGCTTAAAGATAACGAAAGTTTTAATAAATAAGCCATTGCACAGCGCCACTCTCCTGCAGAAAATGGCGCTCGTTTTCGGTATTACTCGTTATTAGCGAGCTCCGCCACTTCTCGTCGCGTGTTTTCTCTGCGTACTGCCCTAGGCGCCCCCAGTGCCAGCACGGTTGCTAACAGTGAGCAAATGGCCATCAATAACACTATGGGAAACAATGCGCCTTCTCCAATAACGGTAGAGAAAGCGCTGATACCGCCGGCTAGGGTGAATTGAGTCGCACCCAACAAGGCTGCTGCCGTGCCGCCTAAGTAGGGGAAAAATTCCAAGGCATTGGCCATGCTGTTAGGCACGATTGATCCCATAAAACCCACGGCGATGACAATAATTGCGGCAATTAGCCAATAAGGTGCGCCGGCCCACACTAACGCCACCAATACCAGCAGAGAAATAAATTGCAGAGCGACAGAAACGCGTAGAATGACGACGGCTGCAAAGTGTCTGAGTAGATAACGATTGAATAAGTTAAGGCACGCCATCGCCACTATATTGGCTGCAAATAAAGCAGAAAACATAGCGTTAGAGAGACCAAACCAATCTTGATAAATAAAGGAAGCATTGGTGATAAACACCAGCATGGCGCTGAAACATAATGCTTGTAGAATAATAAAGCGCATAGTCACGCCATGGCGTAATACCAGTAGATAGTTGGTCACCAGTGTGGAAATGGGGGTGGTTACGGGTTTTTTAGGCGGTAACTGTCGAAATAGACGAAGCTGCAAAACCACAGCAAGAAACGCCGCATAACCAGCTAACATGAGAAAAATAGCAGGCCAAGCGCCAAAGGCTAACAGCAAGACGCCAAGACTGGGTGCAGCCGCCGGTGCAATAAACATAATTAAGCCTATCAACCCAAACAAGCGAGCGGCTTCTACACCACTAAACTGATCGCGCACTATGGCGGGTACCGACACGGCACAAAAGGCGCCGCCTATGCCTTGAAATAGACGCCACACTAACATTTCATTCAGGCTGTCAGATTGTGCAACCATTAAGGCTGCAATCGCGAACACAAATAACCCACCTAACAAGATGACGCGGCGGCCGTAGCGGTCGGACAAGGGGCCGCCTACCAACTGGGCTAATCCCAATGCGGCGACGTAAATGCTGAGTGTTAGTCCTACATCATTGGGGGTAACGCCCAAAATATTAGCAATATCCGGAAAGGCTGGCAGATAAGCATCCAGCGCCAAAGGCCCTAGAGCGACCGTCATGCCTAGCAAAATTGCCAGTTGTAATTGTGACACTAATTTTATCTCCCAGATGTGTAACAGAGGCGAACAGTAAATTAAACGGCCGGTTATTACCATCAGCCTCGGCCAGATATCAAGTTTACCCGTCGTCTAGGGGTATTTTATAATGGCAACTATGGCTGTATGTTTATCGGGTATAGCGGGTTAATTCTGCCGCTCACCTAATGTTGTTAATTGTACTTAGCTCAACGAGCTCAATAATTATAAGTGGGCTGCCAGTCAGCGCTATTTAGCTGGGGCCGCAATTGCCAATAAGGTCATAAAGTGGCCATCAAGTTGGCAGAATTGTGCGTTGAACTCACGGCCGATGACCCATTTATGATCTAAGTTGCGCAGTAGGCGCAGGCGAGCCGTGCCGAGTGTAAAATCCCAAGCGACGAGCTCTGCACTTTCAAAATAAAACCGCTTGCCAACTAAGGGGTATAACGCCTTAAACAGACTTTCCTTCAGAGAGAAAATTAAGGTCACCATCAAAGCGAACTGCTCAGCAGTGAGCCCATTCAGGCGCTCACGCTCGTTAGTCGTGAGCAATGTACCTGCTAATTTTTGCCCATCTTCATTGCTTAAATAGCGCTCCGTATCTATCCCTACGCCAAGAAACTGCTGTTGGCTGCCCACGATAGCTGCCGCCCAGTTGTCGCTGTGAGTAATGGAACCCACTATGGCGTTACCTTGATGGTCTGGCGGCCAAAGTGGCGCTCTGTCTTGGCCGATATTGGGCACATATTCTTGCCCGGTTAACAGCAATAGGGCATGTCGTGCGCATACACGGCCGGCTAAAAACTCGGCCCGCCTTTTGTGTGACGCTTTGTTTAGGCTAGAGGGCAGGGTAATACCCTGGCGCAGCCAGTCTTGCGGGCTCAAGGGCGCGTGGTCGAAGCGGGTGCTGACCATGCGCAGGCTAGGTTGCCGTGGCCAAGGCGCAAAGTGTTCGATAAGGGTGAAGTTGGGATCATGCATGACGTTAAGCGTTTTAATCTCTCTTTAGCAAAGGTGCAAACGAAAAAACCGCCTCAAGATGAGGCGGTTATAAACGTGAGCTTTTAAATAATCGCTTACGGCGTAATTAAAGTAACGGTATTGCCTGTCACTTCTACTGGGGTCGGCACTTCTGGGCCGGCACCGCGACCTTTACCTTTAGACTTGTTACTCACGTAAACCTGACCGGTTTTCGGGTCAATGGCGACAGTCTGAGGGTGTATGCCGGTAGAAAGGTGGGCGGTCACGAAGTGGGTCTTGCCATCGATCACGGAAACGGTGCCATCACCGCGGTTGGCCACGTAGAGGTCCCCTGTTTTCGGGTTCACGCGCGCGCTTAGGGCGCCACTGCCCGTTTTAACCGTTTTTAAGACTTTGCCTCTCTTGATATCAATCAGCGATACGGTGCCCGATTTCTGGTTGATGGCATACAGCATGCCATTTTTGGTGTCGATTTCCAGATTGATGGTATCAGACACAGGTCCTGCGACGGCTGGACGAGCGTTTTCCTCGACGGCGACTGAGGCAAATTTACGCAGTACTTTTTGTGTCTTTATATCAATTTCGGCAATTTCGTTTTTGCTCATATCAGAGACGTAAAGGCGTTGCTGGTCGGAATCCAGCGCTAAGCCGGTAGCGCTAGCAACCGGATCTAGGATCACAGACTCAAGCTTATCGGTGGCACCATCAATCACCCAAATCGCACTCTTAGGGCCAGGCGTCTCATCACGACTCATGCCACCTACAGTGGTGACGTAAATCTTATTGGTCTTTTCATCGACTACGATAGTGCGCACATGGTTTGACTCATCACCCTTGCTTTCGATTATCGCCACTTCTTTGCCTGAATCTACATCATAAACGGCGATTAACCCCTGAGGAGTATCGCCAGCATAGATCTTTTGCGTTTGGTTGTTGATGGCTAAGCCAAAGGGCGTGACTCTACCTGTGGCAATCTTATTCACCTGTTTTAGGGTGTCGGCCTCCAGCACCACTATGCCGGCCGTTACCTTACCTTCAGCGCTTTCGCCTTCTGGCACGCGCTCGCCAGTTACGGCGGCATATATGGCTTGAGTGCTTGGGTTAAAGGCAATTTCATATACGCGGTCATCTACTTTCACCGAGCGAGCCACTTCAGGGGCTGCATGAGCGGTACCGATAGCGGCCGCGAGCAGGGTCAGCGTAAACAAGGTGCGCACACGAGCGGGACGCTGGGAAACATGATTGAAACGTGCAAAAGACATGGAACCTACTCCTAAGGAATAAACGAAAAAAGCGAGTGAATAAGATTACGAAACAGAGCTTGCGGCTTTCTTTATCGTAATGCAAGTCAATATCATTTGCCTTTATCTTGTATATATTCTACCTTGCTTAACTTCTATTAGGCTGCCGATGACGTTCGTCATTTAGGCGGGTTCACCAATGGCTTAAAACACACTTTTAAGTCGACATACGTTAGGTTAATGACTGCAATGGTTTCTCAGCAACCCGCATCGAAAATTACCTTAGGGGCTAAACCCGAACTCAACCCCCAAGCTAAGCCCCAGCTGTGGGTGCTCAACGTTGTGGCTTTGATTGGCACCATGGCGATCATGTCCTTTGTGGCCGTGGTGGGGCCTGTAGTGCGACTACTCGGCTTAGCGGATTGGCATGCGGGATTGGCGCTGACCGCCGGCGGGGTGTTGTGGATGCTCTCAGCTCGTCGTTGGGGAACGTTAAGCGACCGAGTGGGGCGCAAGCGAGTATTACTTATCTCCTTGGGCGCCTACGCCGTTACCTATTTGGTGTTGGCGATTGCGGTGGATTTTGCGCTGACCAGCCCGCCGATAATAGCGGTGTCTTTGGCTATTCTCGTGGGCACTCGTGCCTTAGTGGGCTTGTTCTATGCCGCCGTGCCCACCATTACCGCTGCCTCGGTGGCGGATCAAGTGGCTCCGGGCCAGCGTGCTTCTGCCATGGCTAAGCTCGGCACGGCCAATGCCGTCGGTCTGGTGGCCGGCCCCATGGTGGCCGGTTGGATTGCCATGTATGACATAGCGCTGGCGCTGTATGCCGCCACCCTGATGCCGGTGTTGGCCATAGTGTTAATTGCCTGGAAACTGCCAGAAACTAAGCCAGCTGCTAAACCAGAATTTAAATCAGAACTGAAGTCAGAAGCCATCCTTGATGCGAATAAGCCTGCTGCGATTAAGCAGAGCGTAGACTTCTTCGATCCTCGTTTACGTTTACCGCTTGCCGCCGTATTTGTGGCTATGGTGGCGGTGGCGGTAACGCAATCGACCGTGGGTTTTTTGGTGATTGACCGCTTGGCGCTGTCTTTAAGCGATGGCGCTAAAACCGCCGGTTATGCACTCACGGCCCTCGGTGGCGGTTTAATCTTTTCTCAGTCTTTGATGATGCGCATTCATTGGTCGCCCACCCGCTGGTTATTGATTGGCTCCTTTTTAGCCAGTGCTGGTTTCTGCTCAGTGGCTTTGCTCAATAGCGCCTGGCCTATGCTAAGCGCCTTTGTTCTGGCTGGCATGGGCATGGGCATGGTGCGTCCTGCGGTGCAGGCATTAACGGCGGATTGCGTGGAGGCCGATGAACAAGGTGCCGCCGCCGGTACAGTGGCATCCATGCAAGGTTTTTCGATGATAGTAGGGCCGCTGGCCGGCACGCTTTTGTATCGGGTCTCACCCGGTGCGCCTTATTTGTTAGTAGTGGTGTTGTTATTGCTGTTGGCCGTTGCGGTTTGGCGATATCACGCTCGTGAAGTTATTAACCGTCGCACAGGAGTTATTTCATGATTACGCTGCCGTCATCTCGCCAAGATGAAGCCAAGGTGGATGAGCAAGCGCCGCTATTTGTGTTGCGCGGTCCGCAACAGATACTGGAGGCGCAAGGCTGTTTAGCCAAGTTGCCAAGCGGCAATACCGCCACCTTAGGCCTGCGTGTGAATGAGTTTTTTGCCATTGAACGTCAAGGTCCCAAGTTACTGGTAGGCGCGCTGCCGTTTGATCCCCACGGCCATGATGCGCTTTATCAACCGGCCGAGCTGGCATTACCCGAGTCACTTAAGGTGTCGGCTGTGGCAAAGCTGCCCGCATTGATTGGCCTGTCACAAGCTGAGCCTGCGCCTGATCACTATGCAGATATGGTGGCGCGTTGTGTCGAGACCATCTGCGGAAAAAAAGCGATCGATAAACAAGACCTACTCGGTAAGGCAGTGCTGGCGCGCAGTTTATTGTTGCAAGCGAGCGAGCCCATCAATCCCTTGGTGCTCGCCAAACGCTTAGAACGCGATAGCAGCGTGACGACCTATGTGTTGCCGCTGCCGGTGGCGGTAGATGAAGCACCCGCTTGGTTGGTGGGGGCGAGCCCAGAATTGCTGGTCTCGGTACGTGGGAGCACCGTTACCTCGCACCCCTTGGCCGGTTCGGCACGTCGTCTCGCGGATCCGATAGCCGATGCAAAAGCCGCGAAAGCGCTGTCTGCCTCCAGTAAAGATTTGGATGAACACAAGTTCGTGGTCGATGCCATAGTGGCCGCATTGGCCCCCTTGTGCAGTGAACTCGATGCACCCGACACGCCGTCCCTCTATACCACGAGCACCATGTGGCATTTGGGGACCGAAATTGTCGGCACCCTGAAAGATGCTAATACCTCGGTGGCCACGCTGGCCGGTTTGCTGCATCCCACGCCGGCTGTGTGCGGTACGCCACGCCAATTGGCACTGGACACTATTAATAGCCTTGAGCCGGTAGACCGTGGCTTTTACGCCGGAGCCGTAGGCTGGGTGAATGAAAAGGGCGATGGCGATTGGTATGTGGCCATTCGTTGTGCCCACGTACAAGCCGATAGGCTGCGACTATTTGCCGGTGCCGGTATCGTGGCTGATTCAGAGCCTGAGCTGGAAGTGGCAGAAACCGCCGCTAAATTTAGGGCGCTATTAGATGCACTGGGCGTGGATGATGCAACCATTAGCTAACGCCAAAAGTCCAAACGCCAATCCTCAAATAGCTTAGCCAAATAATAAGAGAATGTGATGAGCAACATGAACTCAGAAACGGTTGACACTCGCCTGCCGCTAAAGCAAATCTGGCCAGACGCCTTGGTGGCGCGTTACCGCGCTGCCGGTTATTGGCGTGGCGAAACCTTTCCGGCCTTCTTGCGCGAGCGAGCAGTGAGCTTTAGTGAGCTGGTGGCCGTGGTAGCCGAGACGGGGCGCTACACTTATGCAGAATTAGATAAAGAAGCCGAGCGCATTGGCGCAGGTTTGTTAGCCCAAGGGCTAAAGCCCGGCGATCGGGTGATAGTGCAGTTTGGTAACGTGTTGGAATTTATTCCCGTGGTCAGCGGCTTATTTTATGCGGGTCTCATCCCCGTCTATGCGTTGCCTGCACACCGTATCACCGAAGTCAGCCATTTTGCGCGCAAGGCAGAGGCCAGTGCTTACATTGCCGGTCGCCGCTACGCAGGTTTTGATTACGCCACGTTGGCGCGTGATTTGGTTAGCGCCGTGCCCAGTATCAAGCACGTGGTGCTTGCGGAAGATAATGTAGGCCAGCCAGCAGAATTTACGCCTTTATCTGCCTTAAAGGGCGATGCCGCAGCCTTACCGCGTAATCTCGATCCGCAATCGGTAGCGTTTTTACAGCTCTCCGGCGGCAGCACCGGCCTTTCTAAGCTGATCCCGCGTACCCACGACGATTATATTTATTCATTTCGCGCCAGTAATGAGTTGTGCGGTATTACCCCAAATAGCGTCTATATGACGGCACTGCCTGCGGCTCATAACTTTCCAATGAGCTCACCAGGTTGGCTGGGCGCCTTGTATGCAGGCGCGCGCGTGGTGCTTAGCCCCAGCGCCGAGCCCGGTGCGGCCTTTGCGATAATTGAGCGTGAGCGAGTGACGTGCGTCGGTCTGGTGCCGCCCTTGGCTTTGCTGTGGGCGGACGCTGCGGCGCACACCGAGCATGATATTTCCAGTTTGGAAGTGATGCAGGTCGGTGGCGCCAAGCTGGTGCCGGAAGCGGCCAAGCGTTTAATGACCGAGCTGACGGGCTTAGGCTGCACGCTACAGCAGGTATTTGGCATGGCCGAAGGGCTCGTTAATTACACCCGCTTAGGCGATAGCGATGACCTTATTCTTAACACCCAAGGTAGGCCCATTAGTGTCGATGACGAGATCCGCATCGTGGACGATAACGGCCAACCTGTGAGTGAGGGCGAAGCCGGAAACTTGCAAGTACAGGGCCCTTACACCATTCGTGGTTATCACAACGAAGAGGCGGCCAACGCCAACAGCTTTACCGCAGACGGTTATTATTGCACTGGCGATATCGTTAAGCGCACGCCTGAGGGTTACTTAGTCGTACAGGGCCGCGCCAATGATCATATCAATCGCGCCGGTGAAAAAATCTCCGCCGAAGAAATAGAAGATCATTTACTGGGTCACCCCTCGGTATTTGATGCCGCCGTGGTGTCGATTCCCGATGACTATTTAGGTGAGCGCAGCTGTGCCTTTATCATCGCCCGTGGTGATAAGCCCCGTGCCGTGGAGCTGAAAAAATGGATGCGCGAGCAGGGCTTGGCGGCCTTTAAGGTGCCAGATCAAATTGTGTTCGCCAAGGCCTTCGATACCACAGCTGTGGGTAAAGTCAGCCGCCGTGAGTTACGAGCCCAATTACGCCAGCGCTTCTTAGAGCAGGCCCAATCAGACAAAGCTCTATCAGACAAGGCTCTATCAGACAGGGCTCAATCAGACATAGCCCCGCTTACCCAAACTCAGGAGAACAACTAATGGGTCTGCCCACCATTACCCGCTATGCGCTACCCAGCGCTGATGAATTACCGACCGCGCGCGCCAGCTGGACGCCAGAAACGCGCCGCATGGCTTTGTTGGTACATGACATGCAGCGCTATTTTCTGGCCCCGTTTGCCGCCGACGATGCGCCGCTTGCCCCCGTGGTGGCAAACGTGGCTCGCCTGATCGCCCATTGCCGCGCTCAGGGGATTCCGGTGTTTTATACCGCGCAAAATGGCAACCAAGAGCGCGGTGATCGCGGCTTGCAAGCCGATTTGTGGGGCCCGGGTATGAGTGCTAACGCAGAGCATCAAGCCATTATCGATGAGCTGGCGCCCACTGCGGGCGATCACGTCTTGGTGAAGCACAGATACAGTGCTTTTCAGCGCAGCAACCTTGAAACACTGATGCGCGCCCGCGGTCGCGATCAGCTGGTAGTGACCGGCGTGTATGCGCACATTGGTTGCACCGCGACCATGGCGGAGGCATTTCAGCTCGATATAGAGCCCTTTATCGCCGCCGATGCGATTGCTGATTTTACCCGTGAAGATCACCTGTCTGCGCTGCGCTGGATTGCCCGCACCTGCGGCGTGCCCCTGACCACAGACCAACTGTTAAAGGCGTTAATATAATGACGACTCAACTCACGCTCGAACGTATGCGTCATGATATTGCTCGCTTGGTTGATGAAGCGCCCGAAGAGCTCGACAACGACGATAACCTGCTCGATTGGGGCTTAGACTCCATGCGCATTTTCAACATCTCGGTGGAATGGAACAAGACAGGTCTCGAGTTACGTTTTGCTGAATTGGCAGAAACGCCCACCCTTGCAGGTTGGTGGGAAATAGTACAGCGCCAGCAGCGAGGCCAATAACATGCCAGCAAACCATTATCCGCTGACTGAGGCCCAGCAAGGGCTGTGGTTTGCGCAGCGGCTTGAGCCGCATAATCCCGCCTTTAACACCGCACATGTGTTCTGGTTTGAGGGCGAGCTGAATATTTCAGCCTTCACAGCTGCGGCCAATCAGGCCGCCCACGAAGCGCAAAGCCTGATGCTGCGTTTTTCCGATACCGATCTTGGGCCTCGCCAATGGCTGGATGCAGCCTATACGCCAGCGCTTGAGATCATCGACTTAAGCGGCCAAGAGCCAGAAGCCGCCAAAGCTGGCGCACAGGCCATGATGCGTGCCGATTATTTAACGCCGCTGGATCCCACTCAAAATAGGCTCGCGCAGCAGCAATTGTTTATGTTAGGAGGCGGGCACTATGCCTGGTATTTGCGGGTGCACCATCTGGTCACCGATGGCTATGGCATGGGTCTGTTTGGCGAACGCGTGAGCGCGCTTTATGGGAATGATGAGCACAGTCGGCCATTTGCTCCTTGGTTGCCGGTATTTGCAGAGGACGCAGAGTATCAAGACTCTGAACGCCGAGTACGGGACGCGGCTTACTGGCATCAGAATTTAGCTGAACTGCCGCCGCCGGCCAATTTGGCAAATGATGTGCCAACGGAAATGACGGGCGCACACGGCTGCTGGCGGCGCGTACTACCACTGGATGGCGCTGTCATGGTCGGCCTCACCGAGCTTGCCGAGGCACAACAATTACCTTGGCCCGATGTGTTAACCGCGCTGACGGCCGAATATTGCCGCCGCCATACCGAAGGGGCGAATGAGGCTGTCGTCGGCGTGCCCTATATGGGCCGCTTGGGCAGTAAATCGGCGCGGGTGCCGGCCATGGTGATGAATGTGTTGCCGCTGGCGCTGCGCGATCTGTCTGAATTAGCTGAAGCTCCCGCACAAAATATCAGTCTTGAGGCTTTTATTCGCCTGACTGCGCGTGACCTCACGCGGGGCCGTCGGCATGGCCGTTACCGAGGTGAGCAGCTGCGCCGCGATTTGGGCTTAATTGGCGGCAAGCGTCGACTCTATGGTCCCTTGATTAACGTACAGCCTTTTTACAGTCCTTTGCTCTGGTCGGGGCTGAGCTCTAAATTAGATATTCTTTCTACGGGACCGGTCGACGATCTCACGTTTGGCTTTCGCGGTGATGCCAAGAGCATGCTGGATCTGGAAATTGAAGCCAATGCCGCTTTTTATAGCGAAGCGGATGTGGATGATCATGCGGCGCGGCTGCCGGCCTTTTTGCATGCCGCTATTAATGTATATCAGGCAAATGGCGATGTGCAGGACATCCCACTGGCTACCCCAGCAGAAACGCAGCGCTATCTCTATGATGTAAACGCCACCGCGCATCCGGTGCCGTCCACTACCTTAGTGGCCTTGTATGAGGCGCAAATGGCCGCCACGCCACAGGCCACGGCCTTGGTATTTAACGATAATTCTATGAGCTACGCCGAGCTAGAAAGGCGTACGCGCGCCTTGGCCTTGCAGTTGCAAGAGCAGGGTGTAACGGCTAACACCCTAGTCGCGGTCGCGCTGCCGCGCTCCTTTGAGCTGGTGATTGCCTTGGTGGCCATTCAACGGGCGGGTGGTGCCTATTTGCCGCTGGACGCCGCTCAGCCCGATGAACGATTAACGCGTATTCTCAACTCGGCCCAGCCTGTGTGTGTGCTTAGCGAAGACTGGGCGCGTTTTGCGTCTTGGTCGGTATTGGCCCCCCAAGATTGGCAAACCAGTTCTGATGCCACCCTAAATGTGCCAGTAGCCCCCAAGGACGCCGCTTACGTTATCTATACCTCGGGTTCAACCGGCGAGCCAAAAGGGGTCGTGGTTGAACACCAAGCTATCGTCAATCGACTGCTGTGGATGCAGGATTTTTTCGCCATCGATGCCAGTGAGCGCATCTTGCAAAAAACCCCAGCCACGTTCGATGTGTCGGTGTGGGAGTTCTTCTTACCGTTGCTGGCCGGTGCTCAGCTGGTGATAGCCCCGCCGGATGCGCATCAGGATCCTCGCATTATTGCGGATCTGATCCGTGAACAGGGTATTACCACGCTGCATTTTGTGCCCTCCATGCTGGCCGCGTTTCTGACCACCCAGGGTATTGAAGGCCTAGCGCCACGGCGGGTGATAGTGAGTGGCGAGGCGCTGGGTGCTGGGCTGCGTGAGCGTTTTCATCAACAACTGGATGCTCAACTTTTTAATCTGTATGGCCCCACCGAAGCGGCGGTCGATGTTAGCGTCTGGGAAGCCAGTCGTGACGATCGCAGTGCCTCCGTGCCCATAGGTTTTCCGGTGTGGAACACCCAGCTGTATGTGTTGGATAGTCAATTACGCGCGCAGCCACCCGGCGTGGCGGGAGATTTGTATTTGGGCGGCGTGCAGTTGGCGCGCGGTTATTTAGGTCAACCTCAGCTGACTGACGCCGTGTTTATCGAGCATCCGTTTGTTAAAGGCGAGCGCTTGTATAAGAGTGGCGACGTGGCGCGTTTTCGGCGTGACGGTGCGGTCGAGTATTTAGGCCGCAGCGACGATCAGGTGAAGCTGCGCGGTTTGCGCATCGAACTCGGTGATATCAATCATGCGCTGAGCACAGCACCAGGTGTTGCCAGCGCCGAGGTGTTGTTGCGCCAGATGAGTGGCGGCGAGCAGCGTCTGGTTGCTTATATACAGCCGACGGCTTCTTACCAAGACAGTGAATTAGCGTCGGCCACTCTTGAACCCAGTGCTCTGCGTGCCCATTTAGCGGCCCGCCTGCCGGAATACATGATACCGAGCGCCTTCGTGATGGTGCAGGAGTGGCCCTTGTCGGCCAACGGCAAGCTGAATCGTAAGGCCTTGCCAGAGCCCGAGATAGCGGCATCGGCGGGTGGTGAGCTTAATAGTGATACCGAGCGCGAACTGGCCGCTTTATTTGCCGAACAGCTGAATATCACTCAATTCATAGGCGCGCACGATGACTTTTTCGCGCTCGGCGGCGACTCGCTGTCGGCGGTGCATCTGCTGTTGGCGATCCAAGCGCGTTGGCACTTTGATCCGGGCTTTGGTGCCTTGTTTGCCAATCCGACAGTGGCGGGTTTGGCGGCTCTCATAGATGCGCCACTGGCTCGCGCCGATGATGGCTTAGGGGCCAGCATTCGATTGGCAGAAGGGGAGGCTGGACTGGCGCCGCTGTTTACCATTCATCCCGCCGGCGGCATAGCGTGGAACTATCGGGAGTTGGCACAAACCTTAGCGCCTAAGCGCACCGTTTATGGGTTGCAATCTCCGGCGCTGCAATCAGAGCAGCCAATGGAGAAGAGCATAGATGCGCTGGCCGCGCGTTATGTGGCCACACTCAACACCCTTTATCCCCAAGGTCCAGTGCATTTGGTGGGGTGGTCGGTGGGCGGCATCCTTGCGCACGCCATGGCTATTTGTCTGCGCGAGCAGGGGCGTGAAGTGGGCGTGTTGGCGCTGCTGGATGCCTATCCAGCCGAGTGCTGGCGCGCTGAGCCCGAGCCTGATGCGGTGGCGGCATTGCGTGCTTTGTTAGCCATTGCCGGTTATGACCCAGAGCAACATTTGGCACTGGATAGCCGTGAGAAAGTCGTGGCCTTCTTACGCCAAGGTGACAGCACCTTAGGCAATTTGCCCGAGGCCGCGCTGGACGGTGTGGTGCGCGCCGTGACCAGCACCAACCAGCTGGTGCGTGGCCATTATCACGGCCGCTTTAACGGTCGTCTTATCCATGTACGCGCCGGTTGTGATCACGCCACCAAACCGCAGTTACAATCGACGTTATGGGCGGACTATGCCGCCGATATTGAGGCGGTTGAGTTGCCGTTTTTACATGCATACATGACAGGCCGCGACGCGAGTGTGGCCATTGCGCCCTTGTTAGCGGTTCGCATGGCTAAATATGAAACAGCGTCAGCTGAAATAGCGAGCGTCCAGAAAGCACAGACTTTACAGGAGACAGAAAATGCAGCTGAGCGGATTTAACGGCACTATTGCCTTAGTGACAGGTGCCGGTGGCGGCATTGGTGAAGCTTTAGTTAAGCAGCTGCGTGACAGTGGCTGCATAGTGGTGGCCACGGACGTAACTGCGCCCATTTTTGTAGATAACAAAGTTGCCGATGCCGCCACTTCTGCCAAAGCAGAAGCGCCGCCGGTTTATGCTATGGCGCTGGACGTGACCGACTCTAAAGCGGTGGACGCCTTAGTGGCTAAGGTCGAGCAAGAAATTGGCCCCATTGGTTTTGGCATCAACGTGGCCGGCATACTGCAAGTGGGGACAGTTGACACTATCGATGATGACAGCTGGCGCCGCACCTTTGCGGTGAATGCCGACGGTGTATTTTACGTGTCCCGCGCCTTGGCGCGAGTGATGAGCCCGCGCCGCCGAGGCGCTATGGTTACTGTTGGCTCAAACGCCGCCGGTATTCCGCGCCATGCCATGGCCGCCTACGCAGCCTCCAAAGCGGCCTGCGCCATGTTTATGCGCTGCCTAGGATTGGAATTGGCGCCGCTGGGCATTCGTTGCAACAGTGTGGCGCCGGGTTCGACGCTTACGTCCATGCAAACCAGCATGTGGGAAGATACGAAGGGCGAGCAAAGAGTGATACAAGGGCTTCCAGAAGTCTATAAAACGGGTATCCCTTTGGGTAAACTAGCGCGGCCTGAGGATATCGCCAATGCGGTGATGTTTTTATTGTCTGATCAGGCCGGGCACATTGTTATGGACGATCTCTATGTAGACGGCGGAGCTACGCTTCGAGCTTAACTTGTGTTTGACGAGTTTAACGTTACGCTGCAGCACGCTTAAGCAAGTTTGATAAAGGAATCTGCGCAACATGATGAAAGGCAATTTAATTTCTAGGCAAACCCTTGCCGCAGCCATATTGGCGCTGTGTACCAGCATGGCGCCGTTAACGGTGGCGGCAGCGCAAACCTTGACCGACTTGCGTGGGCGTACTGTCAGCGTGCCGGACGAAATAAACACCATCGCCATCGACGATAGCCGCTTCTTGTTGGCGTTATCCTTAATTGACCCAGATCCCATCAGCCATTTGGCCGCTTGGCCAAAGGATATTAACCGCTTAGGCGATGCCTATTATCAAGGCCTGGCCAAGGCCTTTCCGGCTATCGACGCCTTACCGCTCGTGACTAGCTCTGCTGAAAATTTCGATATGGAGTCCATGCTGGCTGCTGATCCGGACGTGGCCGTGGTGTCTTTAAGTCGTGGCCCGACTGATGCCCAGATAGCCACGCTCGAAGCCGCGGGTATTCCTGTGGTATTTATCGACTTTTTTATCGACCCCTTTAAGCATCAGGCTCCCAGCCTAGAACTATTAGCCAAGCTGACCGGTAATGAGCAGCAGGCCAAAGACTATTTGGCGCTGCGCGATCAGCATTTGGCGCGTATTTCTGAGCGACTTACCGCGCAACAAGCCGACGCCAAGTTCGCCGCGTTTGCTAAACCGACGGTATTTATGGAGGCCCATGCCGGTATTAGCCAAGACTGCTGTTTTTCACCGGGCACAGGTGGGGTAGGCGATTACATTGAATTTGTCGGCGGCCATAACATAGGTGCGGACGTGCTGAGCAAGGCCTCGGGCAAGCTAAATCTGGAGTACATTATTGCCAACGATCCGGATCTGTATATTGCCACCGGTGGTCCTGCGTTAGAGAAAAATGGCGGTTTAGTGCTGGGGGCCGGTTATACCGAACAGCAGGCGCAAACGGCCTTAACTAAGGTGGCCAGCCGCCACGGCATCGCGGATCTTTCGGCGGTGAGCAAAGGTCGTGTGCATGGTTTAGCCCATCAGTTGCT
>JAHLFI010000106.1 GCA_018883865.1 Candidatus Oceanisphaera merdipullorum | reverse complement strand
AATTCCCGTAATTGCTGCGCCTGATCCGCTGGCAATGTTTCGGCAAAAATCAATGCCGCGTCCAAACTATCTCGCACCTTATCGGTGAGGCCAAATCCTTCCGGTAGAATCATAAAAGCGGTATAGATAGCCGTCATCAGACTGCCGAAGATGGTTACACCCATGGCGCCTCCGAGTTCATAAGACACTTCTTCAATCGAGGCCGCCATACCGGCTTTATCCTCAGGCGCATTGCTCATGATGGCGGTTGAAGCTCCGGTCATTGCCGCGCCAACACCAAAACCCATTATGGACAGGCCGATAAGCCAGAGGTGCGGTTGCAGATTAAAGCTCAGCAGATACAGCACTGTGCCCAGACCGGTAACCAGCATGCCGCCCCATAGCACCCGCGGCGCACCGATTTTGGGCAAAGTAATACCAACCAGCGGACCTGCGACAAATGCAGCCAGCGGAATGGGCAGGATTAGCAGGCCTGCCTCTAGAGGTGAATAGCCGCTGACGAGTTGCAGCCGCTGGCTGAATACCAGTTCAACGCCGATCAATGCCGCAGAAGACACGGAGGCTGCCATAACGGCAGATGAAAATTTGCGGTTACGGAACAGTGAGCAGTCCAGCAGCATACCGCCATTTGCCCGCTGTCTGCGTAAGAATACAAACAGCGCGATCAGGCCAATGACCAGCGCACCGGTAAACATAACTAGAGAGCTGTCACGCTTTGCCAGTTCTTTGAGTGCAAATGTAACGCCCACCAGACCAACCATGATCTGCAATGAACCGATGAGATCCCATTTACGGTGGGGATTACCGGGGCGATTTTGCAAAATGATCAAACCCATGACCAGCGCAATGATAACAACCGGCACATTGATGAGAAACACAGAACCCCACCAGAAATATTCAAGCAAAATACCGCCTACAACCGGCCCGAAAGCGGCACCACCTGATGCGACAGCCGCCCAAATACCAATGGCGAATGAACGTTCATTCTCATCTTCGAAAGTTAGGCGGATGATCGACAATGTTGCCGGCATCATCATAGCCGCACCAATGGCCAGCAACACACGGCCAACAATCAGGGCTGACGTTGTTGGCGCATAGGCAGCGGCCAGTGACGCAATGCCAAATACCGCCAAGCCTGCAATGAACATTCGCTTATGCCCTAAACGGTCGCCAAGACTGCCCAAACCCGGCAACAGCCCTGCCACAACCAGCGGATAAGCATTAATGATCCAGAGCTTTTCCGAGGCGCTGGCCGCAAGATCATGGGTAAGACGCGGCAATGCCGTGTAAAGCACTGTCATATCAATCACGATCAGAAATAAAGCACTGGAAACGATGGCGAGAACCAGCCAGCGATTATGGAATGTCACAGGACTATTCAATTTTAAAGCTCTCAGCCTATAAATGAAGCGATTCGACATGATAATAAACGTATAAAGTGACGAAGTTATTTCCGCTGATAGCTCCTCACACTACAGCGGCGAGATACCTTCAACTTCGATCACTGAGCTGGCCTCGGCGCGTTCGATAATTTTTACTAAGGCAGATTGTATAACTTCGTCCTCACGCACATCAGCTTGACTGGCAAAACGTTGTTCTTGCTCTGGGGCGCCGAGTTCTGAGGTAAAGCGGATAGCCACTTCGGTGGCGAGCTCTTTGTTGGCACCAAAATATTCCAAGGTGATTTGCGGGTAACCTTTAAAGCCTTTCTTTACTTGCTTGGCGATACGTTTTTTAGCTTTGTCGATATGCATATTAGATCCTTCTCTCATTTATGAAGACGGCTTACCAGTCATTATGCTTGCCGCCCTTGTCACGCCGTTATCGGCCGCGATTATACCCATTGGACGCTAAGGACGAGTTGAAGGCAATCACAGATACTGCGCTTTGTGCCGCCTCTTTAGTCATCTTGTTTTTCGCGCCTATCATTAGGCGCTGAATGCGGGTCACAGTCAAAAAGAACGGCGCCTCTGGGGCGCCGTGGGTCTGGGATGATAGATAAGTCGGCGTTATTTTTTATCGATCGCTTTTTCGGTTTCTTCTGAGCGCCAGATGTTGTTGCTAACTTCGACTTTTTTCACGAGTTTGGTGTCAGGGTCGCGTTCAAGGTTCACTTCGAAGCTATGTTCACCTTTCACAATTTCAAACTCCACTTCTTCGGCGCCGGCATCGTTTATAGAGGTAATTTTATACCCTCTTTCTTCGAGGATATTCTTATAGTCTTCAAATTTTTTACCTACCGGCATCGCGGCTGCCAGTGCCTTGTTTTCTTCAGACCAGGCTTCTGTGTACTGAGTGTCGCTATAACGGCCCGCTTGTTCTTTATCAAATATAACGTCATTGGCATCGTAATTCGCATCAGCTAAAGCGCGCTTAGTCGAGTCTGCACGCCAGATATTGTTAGCGACAGTTACCCCCTTGAGCTTACCGTCTGCTATTTCAGACTTCACTTCAAAAGTATGGTGGCCTTTAACGATTTCATATTCGATGTCGCTATCAGACTCTTGGTTGATGGCGGTGAGGCGGTAACCATCCTTTTGCAACAGGTTGCGTAACTCGGCGACCGTGGTGGCGTCGCCTAGCAAGGCTTCAAGGGCAACCCTTTGTTGGTCATAGTCTTCTAAGCCCATACGGTCTTGCCAAAAGTGTTCTTGAGGTTCGGTATCTGCAGCCGTGCTGATGTTAGCGTAAGACAAAGTTAGTACGGTTAGGGTGGCGGTGAGTAACAGCTTTTTTCTTAACAAGGGCTTATGGCAGTTAGCTTTGTTCATGATTTTTGCTCCTCAAGATACCCAAAACACAATGTCCTGACCGAGTGGGAAGTTTCGGTGTTACTTTTATCTTCACTAACTATCTTCACTAACTTGGTACGTATTAGAGTGCGGCGCACCGCTTAAGCGTGAACCAAGAAGATAATTCTCGCCAATAAAGGGCTACAAATCATCAGTATGGTTAAGTGAGCTGGCAGGCTAACTCTACGCTCCCGTCAAATCGTCGCGTGATCTAAAAGCGAATGATCTGTGCCGCAAACTGCAAAACATTCAGTATTTTCTGTGGTCAATTGGGTTAGGATGCCCAAAGCCGAAACAAGTTAAATGTTTTGTTGGCAGTGTGTTTGTATATGCACCCATTATTTATTGAATGTAAGTTAATGATTAGGTGAAGAAATGAGCAAAGTGGGATTTAGAACGGTCAAGGCGTCACAGGTGATCCTCAAAGAGTTGATGGTGCCTTCTTATGCCAATTTTGGTGGCAAGGTGCACGGTGGCGTGATTTTGAACTTGATGGATAAAATTGCCTATATCTGTGCCGCCTCCCACTGCAAAGGTTATTGCGTGACCGCCTCTGTGGACTCGGTGGATTTCATGAACCCTGTAGAAGTGGGTGACTTACTGACCCTGTATGCCTCAGTAAACTATGTGGGCACCAGCTCCATGGAAGTGGGCATTAAAGTGGAGTCTGAGAATTTTCGTGAAGGCATTATTAAACACACCAACACCTCTTATTTCACTATGGTGGCCTTGAGTGAAGAAACTCGTGAGCCCACTCAGGTGGCGGGATTGCTCTTGGAAGATGAAGAAGAAGTGCGTCGCTTTGTGATGGGAAAATTGCGTAAAAAATTACGCCGCGCCCATCAAAAAGAGATAAATGATATCGGTGAAGCGCTCAATATCGGTCAGGCCATGATAGAGCTCGAAGGTGAAAATTGTCAGTCGGCCTTGGATGGGGCGTAAGCCGTCATGACGCTTTATGAGCAGCTGGCACTGCAGCTGCAGGAGCAAATTCGTAGCGGTGTGTGGCAGGAGGGCGACAAGCTGCCTTCGCTGCGCGAAACGGTACGCCGCTCAAAGCTGAGCCTGATGACGGTGCTCAACGCCTATCAGTTGCTTGAAAGCCAAGGCTGGGTGCGCTCTCGGCCCCAATCCGGCTATTTTGTCTCGCCCGTTCGGGAGGCGACGACGGGGTATGCATTACCGCCCCAGCCACTGCATCCGGCAGAAACGGTCGATATCAATGCCTTTATCTTTAATGTGCTGCAAGCGGGCAACAATCCCGATTGTGTGGCGCTGGGCTCTGCTTTTCCTGATCCCTCACTGTTTCCACAACATCAGCTATCTCGCTCTCTGGTCCGCGTGGCTCGCCAGCTATCGTCTGCCAATACGGGCGTCAGTCTGCCGCCGGGCTGTGCAGATTTACGCCGCAGTATTGCCCAGCGTTATGCCGCTAAGGGCATGGATATTTCACCTGATGAAATCGTCATCACCTCAGGCGCACTAGAGGCGCTCAATCTTAGTTTACAAGCGCTGACACAGCCCGGTGATTGGGTGGTGGTAGAGTCTCCGGCGTTTTACGGTGCCTTGCAGGCCATAGAACGCCTGCATCTAAAAGCGGTGGCGGTGGCCACGGATCCGCAGCGTGGCATGGACTTGGATGCCTTGTCTCAGGCATTACAGCAATATCCGATTAAAGCCTGTTGGCTGATGAGTCATTGCCAAAATCCGCTGGGTGCCAGCATGTCGACGGCGCACAAGCAGCAATTGTTAGCGCTGTTGAACGAGCACGGCGTCAGCCTGATTGAAGACGATGTGTATGGTGAGCTGTATGCCGGTTTAGCGCCGCCGTTGCCAGTCAAGGCGTGGGACAAAACAGGCCAAGTGCTGCACTGTGGCTCTTTTTCCAAGACACTGGCCACCGGCTTTCGCATCGGCTGGGTGGCGGCGGGGCAACAAGCGCAGGCCATTCAACGGTTGCAATTGATGAGCACCTTGTCGACCAGTGCGCCCATGCAGCTGGCGCTGGCTGATTATATTTCTGCGCATCACTATGACAAGCATCTGCATACCCTGCGACGTACCTTAGAGCAGCGTAAACATATATTTTATCGGGCCATTAAACGAGAATTTCCCGAGGCGGTGCGGGTGCATTACGCCGAAGGTAGCTATTTTCTGTGGCTGGAGCTGCCAACTGACTGCTGCGCGACTCAGCTGTACTGGCAGGCGCTGAAGGCGGGCATTACTATCGCACCTGGGCGCATGTTTGCTGCCGGAGAACAATATCGGCACTGTTTTCGGCTCAACGCCTCATTGCCGTGGAATACTAGCAGTGAGGCCGCCATCAAACAGCTGGCGGCGCTGATTGACGAACAACTTAGCGTTAGTTTGAGCATTCAGGCTTGAATCCTTAGGCCTATTTCTTACTCACAAGTATGTAAGGCACTAAAGAGGCCGTAGTCTTACCTCCGCCAACGCGCTACCCCGTATCCTTACGACGCTCGGCAAATGCCGTTGAGCGCCATGGACGGCGCGAGTGTCAACATTGCAGGAGTCTTTGTTGACCATGGCATTTGACGGTTGGCTCCAGCAATGCCCACTGCCTCTTGCGGTGAGTTGGAGCCTATTGCTAGCGCGGACAGCCAGCTCTTATGCAGACAGGAAGGCAGAGTGCGTCTGCTCAGCCGACCATCCGCGGCAAGGCCGATAAATGCTCCTGCCGTATCGACATTCCCGCCATCCTTGGCGGTCAGATGGCGCGGATTGAGCCCGAATGGGCAGCTTGCTGCGTGTATCTTTGCTGGGTAATGGACCAAATATCCGGTGAATATTCGCAGCCATTATCCAACAAAGATGGCCTTAATCTAAGGCGAGTCGGAGGATCGGTGCGCTTTGCCTGATATCGCCATTAAGCACAACAAAAAAATGTGACTAAGAGACAGTTCTTAGGCTTGAATCATCAGGCTTGAACACTCAGAACGTCGTACTGTTATAGCTGTTGGCTTGTTTAAGCCTACTGTTATAGTTTATTTACTCACAACTGTTCATGTTGCGCTTAGGCCAGCCATGGTCTACTGCGTGGATTGTCGCAGCTTGTACCGTTCGGTATGGGCTGTTCTCATAACAAACAGTGTGAGCCTTATGGAAAAATATTCTTCCCAAATTGACGTGAGCGTCAGCACCGAGCCCAGACCCATAGATCAGGGGCACGTTTACGTGCGCGCGCAGCAAGGGCGATGGCAGCGATTGCGTCGGCACATAGGCGCAATACTGATGTTGTGTTTTCTGTTGGGCCCTTGGCTACGTTGGAATGGCCAGCAGGCTTTGCTGCTGGATTTGGCAGAGCAGCGCTTTCACCTGTTCGGTATCACCATCTGGCCTCAGGATCTGACTTTGCTGGCCTGGGTATTGATGGCGGCCGCTTGCGGCCTGTTTTTTATCACCGTCTTTCTGGGACGGGTGTGGTGTGGTTATCTCTGCCCGCAGACGGTGTGGACGTTCTGGTTCATCTGGGTAGAAGAGAAATTAGAAGGCAGTGCCAATAAGCGCCGTCAATTGCACAAGGCGCCTTGGAATTTAAATAAGCTGTGGCGCACTGGCGGCAAACACCTTGTCTGGTTACTTATCTCCTTATTAAGTGGTTTTACTTTCGTTGCCTATTTTGTACCGGCAGCTGCGCTGGCCTCCGACTTAGTACACTTTTCTGCCGGGATGCTGTCGAGCTTTTGGGTGGCGTTTTTTGCGATTTGTACCTATCTCAACGCGGGTTGGATGCGAACCATAATGTGTACTCATATGTGCCCTTATTCTCGCTTTCAATCGGCAATGTTTGATAAAGACACTTATAGCGTGAGCTATGACGCCAAACGCGGCGAGCGTCGGGGTCCCCGTGCGCGTAACACTGATGCCGCAGCATTGGGGCTTGGTGACTGTATTGACTGCAACTTGTGTGTACAAGTGTGCCCGACCGGCATCGATATTCGTGATGGTCTGCAGTATGAGTGCATTAACTGCGGTGCTTGCGCGGACGCCTGTGATCAGACCATGACTCAGATGGGCAGCGTGACTGGATTGATCCGTTATGCCAGCGAGCGCCAGCTTGAGGGCGGCAAGACGCGGTTGTTGCGGCCTAAGTTGGTCGGCTATGGCATTATGTTGTTGCTGATGTTGGGGATACTGGTGTATGCCACCGCCAGTCGAGTGCCGATGGGGCTCGACGTGCAACGGGACCGTAATCAGTTGTTCCGAGAAACGACCGAAGGTTGGGTGGAAAACACCTATTTACTTAAGTTGTCGAACCGTACTCAGCAGCCGCAAGATTATCGGGTGAGTGTCACAGGAATGGATGCCTTACGCTGGACGGGACCAGAGACGGTGACTGTGCAGGCCGGTGAAATTGTTAATTTGTCTATTAGTTTGGCAGCGGACCCTGCTCTGTTGCAGAACACACTACAGGCAATTACGTTTGTGGCCAGCAATGATCAGCTGCACGTGCAGGCTGATAGCCAATTTTTCAGCTCAAACCGTTAGCGACATTGAGCTACTCTGGGAGTCGGCATTGAGTCTTAAGCTTCAGTATTAAACTTGAATGCTAAACTTCAGCGCTAAACCAAGCGAGGCCTGAGGCTCGAGTATCGAGTTTCAGGCCCTATTTTTTTAACGGCCATTTTCTAAACGGAGCGCGTCAATATGATCCACTGGCCGGTGATTATTATCTGTGAACAGGGGGCTAATTACGCTTGGGCGGACGGGCCCGAGCAGCTGGCTGAGCAGGGCTTATGGCGGGGTGATCGATTAATAGATAGCCAAGGTGGGACTCATATTTTGTCGCAGCAAAACGATGACACCCTATACTGGCACCGTCAACCCGAGTTAGTATCACTGGCTGAGCTTAATATTGAGCTAAAACTCTATGCTGCGAGCCTAGGAGTGTGTTGTACCGCTAAGCTGGTCACACGCACCTTAGCGGACGCCATGGCACTGGTTGCCTGGCTGGAGCTGCAATAGTCAAACTATAGGTCGAGGTTCTGGCCGATTAGAGGCAAAGATATGACGTTTAATCTACGTTGGGTACTCTGGCTGCTGTTGCCATTGGTGTTGCAATCTTGTGGTAGTGCGCCTTCTGCACCGCCGCCGGTTAGCGGACCTGCGGTGGTGAGTATGGAGCAGGGCAAGGCTTCCTACTACGGGAGCCGCCATCATGGCCGTAAAACCGCCAGTGGTGAGCCGTTTAACAAGCATGCGTTAACGGCGGCACACAAAACCCTACCTTTTGGCACTCAAGTCAGAGTGACCAATCTGCACAATCAAAAATCCATAGTGGTGCGCATCAACGACCGTGGTCCTTATGCTAAGGGGCGGGTGATTGACTTGTCTGAGCAGGCGGCGCGCGAGCTTAATATGGTCCGCGCAGGAGTGGCAAACGTTAAAATTGAGCAATTAAGGTAAGGCTTCAATTTAAAAAATGGGCGTCGAGCGGTTAACTTAATATTTTCAGATAATGAGCCATTCAGTGTTAGGCCTGCTTTTGTCTTTGCGTTGGCACGGCCTATTTTTAAGCTGCATTAAGAGGTTAAGCTGGGCGCGGAGAGAGCACCTTTAGTTGCCGATATTTAGGTGGGGCAGGCCAGTCGCTGGGCTGTTGCGGTACGCCTTGGTTAGCCCACACCATGCAGGCTGCGGTGATCCAGCCGGCGTGGCCGACCACTAATACGCTAGTAGGCTGAGTTTGCGACTCACTTTGCTGCGTTAACCATAAGCGCACTCGCTGGTATAATTGCTGCACATTTTCGCCGCTATTCGGCGTAAAATCGGCAAAATTTGCGCACCAAGCATCTATTTCTGCCTTGGCTATGGCTGCCCAAGGCCGACCATCCCAGTCACCAAAATCGATTTCACACAATTGCGTAGAGATGTGGCACACAAATCCCCGTTTAGCTAAGATATCACCCACGCCACGAGATCGCTGTAAGCTGCTCAGCCAAATCACTTTGGGTAGGCGATGGCGTCGGGTAAAGGCGTGAATGTGATTCGCTAAACGGCGCAGTTTACGTTTATCTACCAGCAAGTCGGTGTGGCCAATGCAGCGGCCTGTGGCGTTAATCGGCTTGGGGTGGCGCCACAGGTAGAAAGTGGTGGCGTGACTATTCGTTTGATTATTAGTCTGATAGTTAGCGGGGCAAAGAGCGTTGCTAAGTGAAGATGGCTTCTCGCTCATGATATGTCCCCCCAAGTGGCGGCTAAACCTAGGTAAATAGCCAGCTCGCTGAGTTGTTGCGTTGCGCCTAGGCCATCACCTGTGTAGCCGCCTAAGCGGCGGGTTAGTAAGCGGCGCATATAAAGGGTGGCTAATAAGGCCAATACCAGCGCCAGTAACCACTGGCCGCCACTTATTTGGGCCATGGCCTGAGGCCAAAAAATACTGACAAACCAACATGCAAAGACCAGCCAGCCCGCACTGAGTACGCCTTGCTGCAGAGTCAGTTGCTGGGCCATGGGTTTGGCTTTGGCATGCTCAAGCTCGCCGCCGTAAGGCAAGAGCGCCAACAAGCTGATGCAGCATAAACGTGAGGCACAGTGGCCGATCACTAAGGCGATTAAGGCCACGGGCAGGCTCATGCTGGCCAGCAAGCTGACTTTAAGTAAAATCGCCATCATTAAGCCTAAGGTACCAAAGGCGCCGAGGCGTGAGTCTTTCATAATGGTCAGCGCTCGCTCACGGGTGAGGCCTCCGCCTAAGCCATCGCAGGTATCGGCGAGCCCGTCCTCATGAAAGGCACCTGTCATTTTTATACCCAGGGCGGTGCTGATGACGGCGGCCACTAACGGCGGAAAAATTAGGGAGCTGAGCCAAAAAGCACTGGCGCAAATCAGCCCGACCAATAAACCCACCGCAGGAAAATGCCGGCTGCTTTGGTGTAGCCAGTCTGGTTGATATTCCTTGAAGGCCGGCACCGGCAAGCGGGTTAAAAACTGTATGGCCACCAATAATAAGCGACTTTCATGGGTGAGCTGAGCCAGTAGCCGTTGGCCTAAGGTTGGGCGCATCATGGTGCTGCTTGCTCGCTGATACCTGCGCTCTCAAAGCTGGCCATTTCACGTAAAAACAGGCAGGCGGATTGCAATAATGGATAGGCCAATGCGGCGCCGCTGCCTTCTCCGAGTCGCAGTTGCAGCTGCAGCAGCGGCTCGGCGGCCAATAAGCGTAATAGGTGTTGATGGCCGGGCTCGGCGGACTGATGAGCAAACACCGCATATTGGCGGACGCCGGGCGCTAATTGCTCGGCGACCAGCAGGGCCACGCCGGCAATAAAACCGTCCATTAAGAGCACGCGCCTTTGGCTGGCTCCTTGAATTAGCGCCCCCACCATCATGGCCACTTCTAAGCCACCTAAAGCGGCCAAAGCCGAAAATGGCGACTGGGCCTGAGCGTGAAGTGCCAGGACTTGGGTGAGAATATGCTCTTTATGACGCAAGCCCGCATCGTCGAGGCCTGTGCCTCGACCCACACATTCGTGAAGGGGCACCTTGCCTAAGCGAGCCAGTAAAAGGCTGGCCGCGGAGGTGTTACCTATGCCCATTTCTCCGACCATTAATACATTGCCGGGCAGTTTGCTGACGATGGCCATGCCGGTGGTGAGCGCCGCCACACATTCCTCATCACTCATGGCCTGCTCATTTAGGGCGTCACGACTGCCGTAGCGTATTTTATGGTGCAATAATTGCGGATGGTAGGGCAAGTCCGTCGCTACACCTGCATCGATCACCTGCAGTGCTATCTGATGCTGGCGCGCAAACACACTAATGGCTGCCCCTCCCGCTAAAATATTGTGCACCATTTGCACCGTGACCGCGTTAGGGTAGGCAGAGGTACCATGGCGCGTGAGACCATGGTCGGCGGCAAACACGCAAATTTGCGGCTCGTTTAAGCTAGGTTGGGTGCTGTTTTGGATCATGCCTAATTGCTGCGCCACGCTCTCTAATTGGCCCAGTGCACCCAGCGGCTTGGTTTTATTATCGATGCTTGCGCTAACTTGAGCCTGCAGCGCGGGATTGTTGAGGGAGGGGATGGCAGGCAGCCAAGCGAAGGATAAAGGAGAGGACTCTGTCATAACCGACTTCCAATAACGGCAAAAAGTCGCTTATGTTAACAAAAGTGTGCGTGCCAAGTAACAGTTAGGTCCCACGATTTGCTAATAGCGAAGGCGAGCTCACTCGCTCATTTGGTAATAAAAAGAGGCGCAAAGCGCCTCTGGGAAGTACGGATAAAGCGGATTCAGTTCAGGGGGCTATTATGACTGGCGTTATTGGCTAAGTTATTGGGCGTAGCACTTTTAAACTCCAGCGCCTTTAGCTCTAACTGTTGATGGTCAGTTACACCCGAGCCGGTGATTTCTGGCGCACTGCAGCCACTGTGAGCTCCGACGTTGAGGTAGGGGCGCAAAATCGGCTCCATGCCTTTTAATACCTGCACCGGCAGCGCCGAGGTAAAGGTAAACTTGTCGGACTCGGAGCCCGGCACATAAGCGGTTAGGGTGCCAAAGTGGTGCTCGCCTAAATAAAACACGAAAGTGGCGGTACGGTTACGGGCTTGCGACGTCAGTACTTGGCCATAGCGACTAACGGTTTGAATACGGTTATCACCGGTGCCGGTTTTACCGCCCATGGTTAGCACAGTGCCGTCGCTGGCGCTAAAGCCGCCTTGCAAGCGCCGCGCCGTACCGCCTTCCACTACTTGCGATAGCGCATTTTTTAATACCGCCGCCACATCTTTATGCATCACCCGTTTGGCTTGTTGTAATTGCGGAGCCAGCTGGGTTTCATAAGGCGTATTGGCGGCAAAGTGCAGTTGATCCATGCGCACCGTAGGCAGGCGAATACCGCCGTTTAAAATAATGCCCACCAATTCGGCCAGCGCCACCGGTTTGTCTCCCGAGCTACCGATGGCCGTCGCCAAGGACGGCACTAAGCTGTCAAACGGAAAGCCGACTTGCTCCCAGCGTTGATGAATATCACTAAAGGCCTCTATTTCCAGCATGGTGCGAATACGCGAGTCACGGGCACTGCGATGACGGGTTTTAAACAGCCAAGCGTACACTTCTTGGCGCTGTTCAACGCTGGAGTCTGCCGCGTCGGTGAAACGCGCCTCTGGGTTCTCTTGTAGGTAGCTCAATAACCACAACTCTAACGGGTGTACTCGGGCTATGTAGCCTTGATCCGCTAGGTTATAGGCGCCTGGGCCATAGTTATCATATAACTGTTGCAGCCGTTTCTCATTGAGTCTGGCATTGGGTAAACGCTCACTGATAAAGGCCTCAAACTCTTGTTGACTGGCGTTGGGCAGTAAATATCTGTGTACCGCGGCTAAGCGGGTTGCCGTGGGGCGCAGACCATTAAAAAAGTGGTCTAAGCGCTCGCTTGTGGTTTTATCTTGATATTTACGCCAAAAACGCAGTAAAAATACGCGGCCTTCTCGGTCCGCAAAGCGGCTTAAGTACTCTTGGCGTCTTGGGTCTTTATCGTCGCTCAGCAGTTGGGCGCGATTTTCGTTTTTATAGATGCTGTAGCGCACTATGTCGCGCATCACTCTAATAAAGGGCAGATTGATAGACTCACGCAATGACTCAATTAGGGTGGGGTTGCGGCCATTATCTTGGCGACGAAAGTTGTTAAAGGTGTGCATACCACCGCCGGTGAAAAACTGCTCACCGGTACTGGCGGAGTAACGTCGGGCGAGGGCCGCGTCAAGCATGGTCGGCAAGTCATGATCGGGGTTACGCAGTAAATACTGAATCGCCCATTGGCTCAGATAATCTTGCGCGGCGGGTTTCAGTTCACGCAATTTTTGTGTAGTTAGCTCTGCATATTGTTGATGAAGCTCGGCAATAATTTCCAGATAGGTCGCCATTACCCTGAGCTTGGCGGTCGAGCCCAGCTCAAGTTTACTGCCCTCGTTAATATCAAAAGGTTGCATTGTGTTGTCGGTTTGTACTCGCACGTAAAATCCCTGCTCGCCACGCTCAAAGAGCGTAAAACTGTAGCGCACATCTGCGGTTTTTTCGGGGGAGAGCAATCGCTCCCCGTATAAGCCAATGGCGCGCGCTACCTCAGGATCCGCTAATTGCTGTAAATAGGTGGTGACTTGTTGCTGCAGCTCGGCGTTAAGCGTGGTGTTGGCGGATAAGTCTAAGCGGTCTAATTCATAAAAGGACATGCCCAGTAAATTGGCCAAGCGACCGCGGGTCACCAATAAGGTTTTACTGTTTTCCACATATTGAGTAACCGGCTGCTCGCGGAAATTACGAAAAGTCAGGGTTTGTGCTAGGGCCGCGTCGCGAAGCGCAGGGCTTATCATGCCAGCTTGGACTTGTAGCCGGAGATAACTGTTGGTTAATTCATGCAGATCATCTCGGCCTGCATGCAAATAATAGGAAGGTCGACGTTGGGAAATCATTAAGGCGATGACTTGACGTAGCGCAAGACCGCGAGCGGCGAGTTCTTTTTCAGGCTGGGCGCTTGGGTCTAATAAGCGGTTAACTTCATTGAGTTCGGCACCAAACCACAACCATAAACCATCGCCTATGCCGTTAATTTCACCGTGGCCGGGGGCCGCGGCCAAGGGCACAGAATTTAAATAGGCGAGTGCGATATTTTGGCGTGCCGCTAGGGTTTCGGGGCCATTTTGATAGGCGCGCACGCTGGCGGAAATCATTTGGCGTAGTTTTTCACTGGCAGAGGGCGTACGGCCGCCTGGGGAGTGGCGAAATTTTTCTATTTGCGTGGCCAAGGTACTGCCGCCGGCGGAGTCATCTTGCAAGTCCAACGCACGGCCAAGCTGCGACAGCGCGGCCTTAGTAAAGCGCGGCCAGTCTACTGCGGGATTAATGGCCGGGAAATCAGAGCTTAACAAGTCGCGGTTTTCAATAAACAGCAAAGTGTTCACCACTAAAGGCGCGATACTGGCAAAGTTTGCATAATGACGCTGCGGGTAAACATAGTCATAGATGGGCTCACGGCGACAATCGCCAATAAACAGGCCGGCCTGTGTTTTTTCGAGATACGGGGGATACAGACCATGCTCAGTATATTGCTGCAACGCCGGAGAAAACTGCACCTGTTGAGTGACCATAAAATGTTGTTTTTTTAGGCGTGTTAATAACTCAGGCAGCCGAGCATAACCTAAGCGTTGATCGAAAGGCCCATGTACAGGAAAGCGTATAGCTTCACTTGGGCTTGTCTCCAAGGAATAAGTCAAACTGTTGGCGTAGCGGGGGATCTCACGAGACTGCAACCAAGAGGTACGCATTTCATAGGTCAAGAGTCCCACTGCCACAATCAGTAATAGCAGCACCAGCAGCCAGAAAGAGATGCGCCACACAGTCCACCGCCGCCGTATTTTAGGTGCGGGCTCGGTTTTTGGCCGTATGTTTTGTTCCACACTGGGTATTGTTCCCATCAACGACCTCATAGCGCTATCAGATATTAGGGCTTCTTATAGTAAAAGCTTAGCTTGATGCTTGACTTAAGTACTGATAACGAAGAATTAATTGCATTTTTTTGACCTGAGTTTGATCGCGAGCAGTTTACTACCGAGTGGGGAATAAAGCATTACAATGTGGGCATTATCACGCACCCGTCATAAAAGTGTGATAGGACATCGTTTTAGTCGGAATTAGCGTTTTTTAGTATAGAAAAATGAAGCGGAAAGTAGGGTGCGTCACCCTTTGACGCTAAGCGCTGGTGCGCCTAATCTTAGGGGCCCCAAGGCTAGGAGTTGGGTGTGAATGTACGGCTAATGCGCTAAAAAAAGAGTTTTCATCTCATTTTATTTGGTTAGCATGGTTCTTTAGCTCCAGTATGGTCCTTTCGCAAAAATGGCCAGCAAAGCTGCATGTACTGATCGACGCGCTTGTGTTTACTTTTTATCTGCCGCGATAAACGAGCTAGCAACCGGCATTCACGCCTAAATATGCAGGCAAAAGAAGGATCGCAATTGGTAAATTTACTGTTGGCGAGCCTGTTGTTCAGTGCCTGTGTGGCTGTGGCGCAGGCTAAAGTGTCGGTTGATCTAATGGCGGAAGACGACGTTAGGGCAAACGCCGCAGTTGAGCAAACACGGGGCAGTGAAACTTTGGTTGACGACGCAGGCATAGGTGAAGCGATTTTCGCCGGCGGCAGTTTTTGGGTGATGGAGGCCTTGTTTGCCGAGCGCCCAGGTATTACGCATATCGAAGTGGGCTGGGTTCAAAACAGTCACCAGCATAGGCGACGCCAAGTGGTGCGGGTGACATACGATGCCCAACAGATTAGTTATGGTGACTTACTTACTCTTTATTGGGCAGCGGTCGATGCGCTAGATAACGAGGGTCAATATTGCGACCGAGGGGATGAATTTAGTCCGGCACTCTATGTGCAAACGCCGCTGCAACAGCGTTGGGCACAGCAAAGTCGTGCGACCCACGCTTTGGCGTTACAGCGTAAACTGGCGGTACGAATCTTACCCTTGGACAACTTTATGCGGGCAGAGACCCGCCATCAGCATTATTATCGTCAGCATCCTTGGCTATATGGCAACTATCGGCGCCAATGTGGTTATCCGGCAGGTGAGAAGCTGGCAGTACCGGAACGCACAAGCGTCCCGTTTGCCACCACAGCACTATCTGTGTGGCAATAGCAGCTGCATCGTTTAGGTCGAGCAGCGGTACTGGGGCGCAAAGGTGAGGGTCGTCTGTAGCCACCGCTAAAATAAAGTTATCTTGCTCGCAGAGTAGTGGCTTTTGGTAAATGGGCCTGTGTACTTCGAGTTTATTAATGGCGGCATGGCGAAAGCCTTCGACCAAGACTAAATCGAGGTGGGCTAAGTCGAGCCGTGAAATAGACTCATATAAATCAGCTTCTTGTGACCGAAGATGCTCAAAGGTGACAATAGTGCGTTTAGGGCCAGCTAACACAGACTGCACGGCGCCGGCATGACGTAATTCAAAGCTGTCTTTGCCCGGTGTGTCTTGCTCCACATCGTGATGGGTGTGTTTGATAATACCGATAGTGAGCCCTTGCTGGCTGAGCAATGAGACCAATTGTCTGAGTAAGGTGGTTTTGCCGCTGCCGCTAAACCCTGCAAACCCTAACAACGCATAAGAAGAATGAGACATATTCACAAAAAATAGCCTGAGATGGTTGCATTTGTTGACTAGTGTGACACGGTAGGGGTCTTGATGACGAGTGTCATGGGCGCGTGGTAACCATGAGTTAATAATAGTGCTACTTGTCTTAACTCAACGTAGTTGTTTTAACTCAACTCTTAACTCAACAACATAGTTACGCTAGGCGTGTTTAGAGCCACGGGCATTCTCGGCATTATTAAGTGCGGTGAGTTTACCTAAATTAGCCAAATAACAGGGAAGTGGATGAATAATAGTGTGTGTGGGCTGCTGGCGATACTTTTAGTTAGCCTGAGTGCGAGCGCAGAGGAAGTGAGTTTTCGCCTCCAAGGTCTGAAAGGTGAGCTAAGAGATAACACCCGCATTTATTTGGATCAGCTCCCCCCTATGGACGCTGAGCAGTTGCCACGTTTTCGCAAAGACATTCAGCAAGCCGTCATCACCAGCTTGCAAGCGCTGGGCTATTACGAACCCGATATTGAAATTACCACCAGTGAGAAGCGGCCCAGTCGTGTCACCGTGACCGTTAAGCCCGGTGAGCCGGTGCGCATCCGTACCCTTAATATTGTGCTCCAGGGGGCTGCCACCACAGATCCGCAATTTGCTCTGCTGCTTAGCCAGTTAGCGCTGCATGAAAATGAAGTATTTAAACATGACGTGTATGAGAGAGCTAAGGCTAGCTTATTAAGCTTAGGCTTAGCGCGTGGCTATTTTGATGCCGAGTTTAAGCTGCATCAGGTGTTGGTCTATCCGGAAGATAAGGCCGCCGACGTTAACTTATTGTTTGACTCAGGCCCTCGCTATCGCTTCGGTGAGTTGGTTTTAGATTCAGATAGACCTGTGCATCGTATCTTAGACTCCTTAATCGAGATTGAGCCCGGTGAACCCTATTTAGCCAGCAAAGTCTCCAGCCTTAGTCGCTCTTTATCCGCCACCGGCTACTTTCGCCGCGTTGACGTGCAGCCTAACGTCAGTGAGGCAGACGAAGCCCACTTGATCCCTTTGTATGTGACCTTACGTGCCAAATCCGATAACGAAGTCGAAGTGGGGGTGGGATTTTCTACCGATGAGGGCCCGCGATTCTCTTCCAGTTGGGATAAACCTTGGATCAACAGCCTAGGTCATAGCCTGCAAACCAACATAAAACTCTCAGAGCCGAAACAAGACATTACCGTGATTTATAAAATACCACGCGGCAATCCCCTCAATCATTATTACACCGTGCAAGGCGGTTATCAGCTGCTCAATCAAGATGATACCGAAAGTGAGCGTACGGTCGCTTCTGTACACAGGTTCGATAAAGACCCCGATGGCTGGACACGGGATGTGTTTCTGCGCTCTGAATATGAAATCTTTACCCAAGGTAAACAAGAAGGCGAAAGCTTCCTGCTGATCCCCGGCTTTTCGTATAGCCGCACACGAGTGAGGGGAGGCTTAGATCCCGAGTGGGGAGATGCGCAAACGGCGACCCTCGAATTTTCAGAGCCTTGGTGGAGCTCAGATACCCGTTTTGTGCGTTTATTTGCGCGTACTAAGTGGTTACGTACCGTGATGGAAGGCCAGCGGCTCATAGCCAGAGCCGAGCAAGGTGCGGTGTGGGTGGATGAAGTGTATGACTTGCCACCGTCACTGCGCTTTTTTCTGGGTGGTGATATGACGGTGCGAGGTTTTAGTTACCAATCTATTACCCCCGTCGATGAAAACGGCGACAGACTAGGGGCTAAATACGCCACTGCCTTGAGCTTGGAGTACGACTATAAAGTGGCTGAAAAATGGCGCCTAGCCACCTTCGTCGATACCGGTACCGCCACCAATGATTACAGTGAGGACTGGAAAGTCGGCACCGGCGTTGGCGTGCGTTGGCAAACGCCAGTGGGGCCGGTGCGCCTTGATTTAGCGTTTGGCGTATCCGAAGATGAAGTGCCCATGCGAATCCACTTTACCTTAGGGCCTGACTTATGATTTTTGCGCGTCTGCTTAGCAGCTTGGTGGTCGGTATTTGCTTGCTATTAATGGTGCTGTTTAGCTTACTGTTCACTCAGGTAGGCAATCAGTGGTTGTGGGGCTTTGCCAAACAAAATGTGCCCGGTCTCAGCGGTACCTTGGTCTCTGGTCAGCTAGGCCAAGGCTGGCATTTTGCCGAATTGAGCTATGAGCAAGACTCACTCGCCTTCACGGCGCGGGATGTAAGCTTTGGCTGGCAACTGGGCAAATTGCTCGACCGCCGGTTGTGGTTACAAGAATTAGCGGTTGAAGACATTGAAGTCACCATTAAATATTTCCCCGAGCAGCCTGATGAACCCAAGCCACCTGTGTCGGAAATTACGCCCCCGCTGCGCATCGACTTGGACAAGGTACGTGCCGATCGCGTAACCATTAATCTGCCAGGGCAAACCATTGCTTGGCAAAGTCTCGAAGTGGCCGTGCACTGGGACAAACAAGGCATGGTGGTCACGGGGCCCAATATGACGGGGTTGATCATTACGCTGGATGAGGCGGCTAAGCAGGCCGGCACTACCTTGGAGGAGCAGCCTGAGGCTAAAAAGAAAGCACAGGCTAGCAAGCAAGCCCAAGCCGTGGGTAAGGCGCCCCCTGCCGAGCCTTTGCTGGTGTTACCAGAAATTGTGCTGCCGTTTCCCATTAAATTACAAGATGTTAGCTTAACCGACAGTCAGGTTATTCAAAATGGGCAAGCTCAAGCCCTACACGCCTTGCAGTTGGAATTGGAAGGGCAACGCAGTGAGATTAACATTGTGACCGCCAGTCTAGATCATGAGCTCGCAAGTCTGCAGTTGCAGGGCAAGATGACGCTCACCGGTGATTACCCGCTGGATCTAGCGCTCACTTCTACCCTGAACGCGCCCCTGTTAGAGGGGCAATTAGTCGGTCAAACGTTAGCCGTCAACTTAACGGACAGCTTAGCCAAGCTAAACGGTAAGCTAGTATTAGGCGGGGTGCTCAAGGCCGAAGCCAATGTGACTGCCGAGCCGCTGAATCCTCAATTTCCCTTCGATCTGGCCCTAAACTGGCAGCAATTAGGCTGGCCCATTAAGGAGCCCGAATGGCGGCTAGAGCAGGGCAAGCTGCGTGTAAAAGGGCGATTAGAAGATTATAAATTAACCCTCAGCAGTGATGCTCACGGCCCAGATTTACCGCCTGTGGGTATTAAACTCAATGCCAAAGGCAATCTCAAGGGCGCCGAGGTTACCCCCTTAATTCTCACCTTGCCCAAGGGTGAAGCCAAGGTGACCGGCAAGCTGAGCTGGAGCGAGAACATTGACTGGCAAGGCATATTAGCCCTTAAAGACATAGATCCTGCCGTTTTTATAGAAGGCATGGACGGTAAAATTAATGGCCAGCTCGACACGCGTTTTACATTAAAAGGGGAAAAATGGACCCTGAATGCCGACCCGGATATTCATGGCTTCTTACGTGAATATCCGTTGTCGCTCAAAGGCCAAGTTAGCCTTAACCAAGCGCTGCAAGGCAGCGTTAAGCAATTACAGCTGACTAACGCAGATAATAAACTCACCGTTAACGGTAAAATCACTGACATTTGGCAGCTAGATGGCGTGTTATCTGCACCCAATTTGGCTGTATACGCCCCAGGTTTATTTGGTGATCTTGCGGGGGATATTAAGGTGCGCGGCGCCTTCAAATCGCCAGATCTGCAGGCCAAGCTTTCCGGCAAGAAAGCCGGCTTTAATGATAATGAAGCCAGAAACATCCAATTGCAGGCCAATGCCAGCCTAGGCGATAAAGCCAAAGGCAAATCCATGAAGGGAGATTTACGTCTTACCATAGACACCATTCGTGCCGGCGAGATGCAGATTAACCAGTTGCAGCTGCTTGGCTCTGGTAACGAAGCGGCGCACAAGCTTTCTCTTAACTTCAATGGCAAGCCCTTGGCCGCCGATGTGGCGCTGACCGGTAGCCTAGGTAAAGATGGCTGGCGCGGGCGATTAACTAAAGGCGAGCTGGATACGCCACTGGAAAAGTGGAGCTTACAGCAACAAGCGAGTTTGGCGTATCAAGGTGACACCTTTAAGGCAGAGCCCCATTGCTGGCGCTCCGGCAAGGCGTCGGTGTGCTTTGATGCCATTAATGCCAGTGCCAAGAAAGGCCAAGCGGGCTTACAGATCCGCGAGTTAGATATCGCCCGCTTAAAGCCGTTCTTCCCCAATGACTTTTCATGGGAAGCGGTACTGGGTGGCACGGTAGCGCTGCAATGGAATGGCAGCCAGCCTAAGCTGAATGCCAATATTAGCACCACACCCGGCACCTTCGTCAGCAATGGCACGCGGCTGAATTATCAAACCCTGTCGCTGATTAGCGATATGGCGCAAAATCGCCTGCGTGCTAGCTTGGACTTTCGCTCCTCGCAGCTGGGTAACATGGGGGTGCAGGCAAATGTGACCGACTTAAAAGGTAAACGCGCCTTAAGCGGCAACGTAAATATTGAACAATTGAAGTTGGATTGGTTAGCGCCCTTATTACCAGAGGTTGCGCGCCTACAAGGCGTATTGGCCGGCCAAGGGCGTTTTGAAGGCACACTGGCGGCACCCTTGATGTTTGGCAATATCAGCTTAACGGGCGGTGAAGTTGATACTTACTCTGACATGGTCCAGGTGCGTGATTTAACCACGCGCCTCGATATTAGAGGTACAGAGGCCAGTATTAACGGCCAAATGAAGGTGGGTGGTGGGCCTTTATATATCTCGGGTGAGCTCGATTGGCGCCAATTACCGGTGGCGGGTGAGATCCGCCTCACGGGGCGCAACTTAGAAGCGGGTTATCCGGGTATGGGGCGCGTGCAGGTGAACCCAGATTTGACCATTAGCCTGGGTGAAACCGCTAAGGTACGAGGTACCATACAGATCCCTTGGGCGCGCATCGAAGTCACAGAACTACCTGCCAATGCGGTGACTTTATCGCCAGATGTCGTGATAGTGCAGCCCTCTGGTATCATCCCCGAGACGGCGCCTAGCTTACCGATTGATATTCGTATTAAGGTGGCGTTGTTGGACGATGTGCGCTTAGCCGCTTTTGGTCTACAAACCCGACTCGAGGGCCAGCTCAACATAGTACAACAACCCAATAAAGCGATGCGCGGCAACGGTGAAATCCGCTTGGTTGACGGCAAGTTTAAAGCCTACGGTCAGAATCTATTAATCCGCGAGGGCAGCATCTTATTCAGCGGTCCGCTAAATACGCCCAACCTCAAAGTGATGGCTATTCGTAACCCCTCAACCATGTCTGACAGCAGTATTATCGTGGGGGTTCGCGTTACCGGCACAGCTCAACAGCCCGAGTTGTCGGTGTTCTCTGAACCCAGCATGCCCCAAGCTGAGCAATTATCGTATCTGTTGCGCGGTCGCGGCTTAGACGGCGGCGGTGACACAGATGGAAACGCTTTGGTGCAAGCTATGTTGTTGGGTGCCGGAGTGGGTAGAGTGGGCGGTGTGGTGACCGACATAGGTGAGTCACTAGGCTTAAAAGACGTGACTGTAGATACGGATGGCAGTGGCGACAATACCGAGGTAAATATCAGCGCCTATCTGTTGCCCGGGCTGCAAATTGGCTATGGCGTAGGCGTGTTCTCCTCGATTGGTGAAGTGAGGCTGCGGTATGAGCTATTGCCACGCCTTTACTTGCAAGCGGCCAGCGGCTTAAATCAGGCCATAGATCTGTTTTATCGCTTTGAGTTTTAATTGAGCAGATAAAGTGTGAAGAGGAAAGGGTGAATAATACTGGCGGAACAAAGACTACCGATAATAATCTGTGCTTAGGAGCCGGTGTGTCAGCCTGCTCTCGCTATGGGTTCTATTTACACTTACTCTTCACCCTGTACATATAACCCGTTTGCTGTGGCAGATTCTGGCTCTTGAGGCACACATGGCTCATGCTTTTTGTCGCCAGCTTGGGTAAAGTAACGCACTGTTAATTAGCTCCATGCCGAGTACACCCACCAATATGATGTCTTCGCCTTTATTGCAACAGGAACGACTCGCCCGCACCATGCTGGTGTGCATGGCGTTTTTTTGCCTGTTTGCGATGCATCTGTATCTGCCACACCTATTTGGCATAGGCTTGCAATTGCCTTTTAATCTAATGGGCTGGTTGGGGATGGGCGTGATGACCACGCTGGGTCTTTGGCATTGGCACAGGCGCCGCTTACTCACCAGCCGCTTTTGGCTAGGCATGCTGGCGGCCAGCACTTTACTGTTTATTCCCTTCTTTTATTGGCAAAACAATACCGTAGCCGGCCATGCCTTACCGCGCATGCTAGCGCTGATTGGCGGCTTATTGTTTTATTTAAGCCTGCAGCAGTGTCGCTTTAGCGAAAAAGGGCGGCGCTATCTACTCTATTGTTTACTGGCAGCAGTCAGTGTTGAAATTCTCTTAGGTCTTGTGCAATTTTTTGTGTTGCAGCCGGATAATTGGATTGGCTACAACACCGAAGTGCGCTCGCCCTATGGTATTTTTCAGCATCGTAATGTGATGGCTAGCTTCGTCGCGACCGGCATGATTTTGGCCGTATATTTGTGGCTGCACGAAGCTAAATCTCCGTGGCGAGGCTTTGTGCTTAAATCACTGTGGTTTGCCGCCGTGTTGGGCGCAGGCAGCGTATTGATCGTGTTATTACAGTCCCGAGCCGGCCAGCTGGGGCTATTGCTGGGGGTGTTATTGTTACAGCCCTTGTTATGGCAAACCTTAATCAAAACCCGATCTAAGCGATTGCTGCTCAGCCTGTTGCTGCTGCCCCTTGGTGTAGGACTGGGCATCTTTGGTCTCGATGCCTTTGAGATGAGCAAACGCAGCTTCAGTATTTATACCGATGCGGATGGGCGTTTTGAAATTTACGCCCATGGGCTGCGCATGTGGCTAGAAAAGCCGTGGTTTGGCTTTGGTTATGGCAGTTTTGAGGCGGCGTTTTATAGTACTTATGCCACCTGGCGGGAGCTCACGCCAGGCGCTCAGCCGTTATTCACTGAGATGGGCCACCCCCATAATGAGTTTTTACTGTGGGCGATAGAGGGTGGCATTGTGCCCTTAATCGGTTTAGTGGTAATGACTGGTCTAGTGTTGCAATTACTGCATCGCCTGCCCTTGGCTCAAAGTGCGGCTTGGGTGGGCGTGCTTACACCTATTTTTATTCATAGCCAAACTGAGTTTCCGTTTTATCATTCGCAACCCCATTGGCTGATGGTGTTAGTCATCATTTACGTCATCGATGCCCAGTATGGTCAGCGCCGCATATTGGCGCCGCCGCCTGCTTGGAGTCGCTGGCCGATTCGTGCCTGGGGTATTGGCTTGATGCTGTTTATGGCGACAGGCTTAGTGGCGAGTCAGCAGCTCACCCGTTATGCGAAAAAAGACCAGCATTCTGAACGGGAGTTAAAGCAGGTGCTTAATCCACTGGTGTGGTATGACAGAACCGATTTTTATCGCCATCACTGGCAGCTTACGCAAGGCTTATTAAATAATGATAAAAACCAGTTATTGGATTACGCCGCCTGGGCACGTCACTTTGTACGACACACCCCTCGTGCCGGTATTTACTACAATGCATATTTAGCGCTAGGTCAGGCTGGGTTGGAGGATGAAGCTCAGTTGTGGTTGGGAGAGGCGCGGCGTTTATACCCCAACGTACAATTGTTGCGCACTGCCAGTATTTTACGAGCACGGGAGCATTTAAGCGCCATCACGCCGAATATGACGCCAGCCCAGCTCAATGACACTATTCCCTTATATGGTGATCTCAGGCCGGCCATTGGCGGTGCTTATTAGCATTTAGCCAAGCGTTACCCACTGGGTGGGGGTGACGCTTGGCTAAGGTGAGTATTTTACCCTTTATGCAGTTAACCTTTTCTTTCTTTACGCTCTTAACCTTGGTTGTCCAGTTGCAGTAGGCGCTCCTGAGCCAAGGATAAAGAGCTAAGCGTTTCCACTTCTATTGCGTCTTGTTGCCAGTTGATGCGCTGGCCGGTATTGGCGTAAAGCTGTTCATTGAGGCGCTCGGGCGTGAGGTCAGGGGACAGCTCGGCACGCTTACCACCGGGCAGGTAAATCGAGCCATTATTAAAATCGACGGCAAAGGCGATAACGCCTGGCAAAATAAAGAACAACAAGCCTATGCCATCGGCGATGGCCACGACGGGATCTATGCTGCCGCTTTGCTGGCCTTTACGCTCGGGATAAAATACGGTACCGCAGCCGGCCAATTGCGAGGTCAGTAAGCCTGCGAGTAACAGGGCGATGGACTTATTTTTAATATTACTCATCTTGATTCCTTCTTAGAGGCTCTCGGTTAGGGAGTACAGGGCGAGATAGATGCAGAACAGTGTACGCAATTGCGTCTCTGATGGGATCTCTATTGTGAATTTTGTGACAGCAGCTGGCGTTAAGTTTTAGTGTCAGCGCCCCTAAAATGTGTGCTTACTTACCGTTTTATGCTTTTCATGACGTTATGTGTGCTTGGTTTAATTATCAACGACTTATTAGTAGGCGATCATTTCTTTGTTTAGCAACAAGGCTATAATGGCCAGTCTGGCCAGAGCTTTAACGTTTACTCTCACTTATGCACTTAACTTACGCACTTCACTTTGGCTTATGAAGGCGCGGTTTGGCACCTCTTTCAAGGAGATTTGTTCATGGCAGAAGAAACCATTTTCAGTAAAATTATCCGCAAAGAAATTCCTGCAGAGATTTTGTATCAAGACGACTTAGTGACGGCCTTTGCAGATATAGCGCCGCAGGCACCGACTCATGTGCTGATTATTCCTAATGTATTGATCCCGACCGTTAACGACGTCACCGCCGAGCATGAGCAAGCCTTAGGTCGCTTATTTACCGTAGCCCGCAAATTAGCGAGTGAGGCTGGCATAGATGAAAGCGGCTATCGCTTGATCATGAACTGCAATCGCGACAGCGGCCAAGAGGTCTACCATATACACATGCACCTGCTGGGTGGCCGCTGTTTGGGCCCCTTACTTGCTAAATAAGTGAGTCCATTCAATTATCTCTCTGTGTGAGTCAATCAAGGATGCTTATGAACCCGCTTCGTTTAACACTACTGCTGGCCAGCTCGTTAACACTGGCCGCCTGTACCGTGCCCAATCCCTATTCTTCACAGCCGGCGCCGGTGAAACCCAGCGGCCCCACGCCTACCCAGCCCAGTCAGCCACTGCCACCGCCTGTGGTCAAACCGCCGGTGATCGAGATGCCCTCGACTCCACCAACGCCCATCGAAGAAGTGCGCAGTGAAAATTTAGCTTATTTAGTAGACGGTTTGGCTAATAAGTTAAAAGCCAGTTCCGCCATTAACGAAGTGCAAGGCCCCGTTTTGCTCGACAACATCAGCAATCAAGCCGGTGGCCCTATTGACACCAATGGTTTAACAGCGCGCTTGCAGAGCAATCTGCGCGGCAAATTTAATTTTGCCGATGGCTCTAAGGTCAGCAGCCTGCGTGAGCAGTTGGCCTACCAAGGTGGTCGTGCCGATATTGCCGCACTCGTGCGGTTAGGAAAACAAAGTGGCGCCGACTATTTGCTGTCTACTACCTTAACGCGCAATGGTGCCAATCTAACGCTAAAAGGGCAGTTGATGGAGCTGGCCAGCGGCGAGCTACTTTGGTCTGACAGCGTGAGTGGACGCTAACACATTAGTGCAGAAGCTGCCCCCCCAGTTTCAGGGGCAGCTAACGCCGCTAGTGGGCGGGTTAACCAATCGCAGCTGGCGCTTAGATACTGGGCAACACTCTTATTGGTTGCGCGTAGGCAATGCGCACAGTGAAAGTTTGGGCATTAATCGCACCCAAGAATTATTGGCTCACCAAGCGGCGGCAGATGCGGGCTTGGCGCCCCCTATTCATTATGCTGAGCCGGCGCTGGGCCTCTTGTTGTTAGACTGGCTGGCGGAGCCTGATTGGCAGCAGTTAGGTCAAAAGCGTGCGCCGGATTTACGGTTGTTAATAACGCAAGTGGCGAAGTTGCACCAGTTAACGCCAGCGCTTAGCGCATTGAGCTTAAATGCGCAGGCCGAGTTGTATTTAGGCCAGTTAACGAATCTCTCTGCGGACCTTAAGCGCTATGGTCGCTATTTTGAGCAAACTCGTCTTAATCTCGATTATGTACCTGTGTTCTGCCATCAGGATCTGAATGCTGCCAATGTGCTGGGCGCACGACCTTGGTTAATCGACTGGGAATATGCGGCATATGGCGATCCTGCTTTTGAGCTGGCCGTGATTGCCGACAGCTTTAAGCTGAGCGAACAAGGGGCACGGCAGCTACTGGCGGATTATAATGCCGCCGGCGGAGACCTGTGTATGCGCCGTTTTAAGGCTCGACGCCCTTGGGTGCAATGGCTAACGGTACTGTGGGCGGCTTTGCAATACCAGCACACCCAGCAGCGGGATTATCGGCTATTGCAACAACAAGCAATGTGCCATTTGGATGTGTTGTTGGCTGACATAGCGTGCGGTTAGCCTGCCTACCTTGAACGCTTTAGCTATTAAATCACCCATAAAGCGTACGTTTAAGCGCTGTTATCCTTATTTTTAGCAGACCTATTTCTAGCGGAGTCACGATGGGCCCCTTTATTCTTGATTTACACAGTTTTGAACTGGATGCTGAAGAGCGCGAGCTGTTGGCGCATCCGGCGGTGGGCGGTGTGATATTTTTTAGCCGCAATTATCACGATAAGGCGCAACTGCGCGCCTTAGTGAAATCGATTCGCGCGATTAAGCCAGAGTTATTGCTGACGGTGGATCATGAAGGTGGCCGTGTGCAGCGTTTTCGCAACGAGTTTTTCCCCTTGCCCGCACCTGGGCGCTTAGCCGAGTATGGCGGTCCCGATAAACTTTCCTTGCTTCAAGATGCGGGTTGGTTAATGGCGGCAGAATTATTGGCGTTGGATATCGACCTAAGTTTTGCACCTGTATTGGATTTAGAGCGTGGCTCCGAGGTAATAGGAGATCGCAGTTTTGGTCAGGATCCCGAACAGGTGATTACCCATACCCGAGCTTATATTCAAGGTTTGCACAGTGCCGGCATGGCGGCCGTGGCCAAACACTTTCCCGGGCACGGCAGTGTGCGCGCCGACTCGCACAAAGAAAGCCCGGTGGATGAGCGCGACTTTGACACCATAGCCCAGCTTGATATTGCGCCGTTTAAGCACTTAATCGGCGAAGGTTTGGTCCAAGGCATTATGCCGGCGCATGTGATTTATGCGGCTGTGGATGCCAATCCGGCGGGTTTTTCTGAATTCTGGCTTAAGCAAGTGTTACGCCAGCAGCTGGGCTTTAAAGGATTGATCTTCAGCGATGACTTGACCATGGAAGGCGCGGCCGTGGTTGGCGGTTATGCAGAGCGAGCAGCCAGTGCGCTACACGCGGGCTGTGACTTATTGCTGGCCTGTAACCACAGACCAGGCGCCATTGAGATTGTTGATGCGCTGCCTCACAACCTGAACTGCGATTTTTCTGCGCTACGCGCCCATGGGGTAGGCGGCCATCTGGCTCAAGACATGACGAAGCGTGTCACCTTAGGTAGCCAGTTAATAGAGAGTGCCGTTTGGCGCGAAACCTGTGCGCGTATGCACAGTTTTCTTGAACGTTAATCGGGCGTTAAGTAAAGGTTAAGCGCGGATTTCCCGTGTAGAAACCCGCGGCTATACACGAAAAATTAATGATTCGAACGTCATTTTATGCAAAGATAAAGTTGTGATCAGGATCACAACTTTTATCCTTTTTTATGAGCTTAAATTTAACCCAGAATCTAGAGCTATCATCATGCCCGCCACGTTTACCGGCCGTTATCGCAACGAATGGCGGCTTAGCATGCAGATAGCCCTAGGTTTTACTATCTTGTTTTAAGGAACAGATAAATGACAAAGATTATCGTAGTGGGCGGCGGTGCCGGTGGACTTGAGCTAGTGACCAAATTAGGTCAAAAGCTAGGGCGCAAAGGTAAAGCCGAGGTGGTATTAGTCGATAGAAACCGTACCCACTTATGGAAACCTCTACTGCACGAAGTCGCCGCTGGCGCCATGGACGCAGGCATAGACGGGCTGAGTTATCGCTCCCACGCTCACAACCACGGCTTTAGTTTTCACCTCGGGTCCTTAAGCAACATAGACCGCGATAATAAAACCATCACCTTAGCCGCCATGCGTGATGAGCACGACAAGCCCATGCTCACCGAGCGCACCCTAGAATACGATATCTTAGTGTTAGCCATTGGCTCTGTATCTAACGACTTTGGCACCAAGGGCGTGAGCGAGCACTGCATCTTTCTTGACCGTCCCCAGCAGGCCGAGCATTTCCATGATGAATTAATGAATCGCTTCATGCAGCATTCAGAAGGCGAGCTGGGCAGCGATAAGGTTAATATTGCCATCGTTGGCGGAGGAGCTACTGGCGTTGAGCTGTCAGCCGAATTGTATAATGCTGTTGAGCATTTAAGTGCGTACGGCTTTGAAAATTTAAGCCCAGATTGCCTGCGTTTAACCTTGGTTGAAGCAGGGCCGCGTATTTTGCCTGCTTTGCCAGACCGCATTGCCGCCATGGCACACAAAGAGCTGCGTGAGCTAGGCGTAGATGTGCGCATTAATACCATGGTGGTGGAAGCTACCGAAGAGGGGCTAGTCACTAAAGACGGCGAGCTGCTTCCTGCCACGCTAATGGTGTGGGCCGCCGGCATTAAGGCGCCTAATTTCCTAAAAGACATTGGCGGCCTAGAAACCAATCGCATTAATCAGCTAACCGTGAAACCCACGCTGCAAACCACCCGAGACGACAGCATTTTTGTGATTGGTGATTGTGCCAATTGCATACAGGAAAATGGCAAACCGGTACCGCCGCGTGCTCAATCTGCCCACCAAATGGCAAGCATGGTGTACCGTAATATACGCGCCCAGTTGAATAATAAACCGCTAAAATCTTACGTCTACAAAGACTATGGATCCTTGGTTAACCTTAGCCGCTACACCACGGTTGGCTCCTTAATGGGTAACTTAATGCGAGGCAGCATGATGGTGGAAGGCCTGATTGCGCGCACAGTTTATGTCTCTTTATACCGCATGCACCAAGTGGCATTACACGGCTATATTCGCACCGGTTTAATGATGCTAGTGGGTCGCATCAACCGCTTACTGCGCCCGAAACTGAAACTGCACTAACAGTAGCGCCTTATGGGTAAAGGGATGGCATTAGGCACACAGGCAATGCTGAGGGCTCAGAATGCCCTTTATTCAAAAAACGAGTAACTAACTTTCATCACAGCACCGGCATATAATTACAGCGAACCACTAGCAAACTCGTTGCTAGTGGTTCGTTCGTAACTGTTCTCGCTAGTGCCTCTTTACTTATTAAAGCTGGTAAAAAACTCTTGTGGTACCACTTGTAAATTAAAGCCCCACAACAGAGGAAGTAAGTAGTAGGCGGCCAAGATAATCAGTATGAGTACAAAGACATTAATGATGAAACCAACTCGCATCATTTCCACTAAACTAAGTCGGTTGGTGGCAAAAATGATAGCGTTCGGTGGTGTGCCAACCGGCAGCATGAAGGCACAGTTAGCGGCCATTGCTGCTGGCACCATCAACGCATAGGGGTGAATATTCATCGTCAGTGCGAGAGCGGCCAATACGGGGAGTATCATAGTCGCGGTCGCCGTATTGGAGGTAAATTCCGTTAATGCCAGAACGAGCAGTGTGGATAGAGCAATAATGACGAATACATGGAGCCCTTCCAACCCCGTCAATTGTGAGCCAATCCATTCTGATAAGCCGGTTACGCGAAAAGCCGCGGCAATCGCCAATCCTCCTCCGAACAACAGCAAGACCCCCCACGGAATTTCTTTTGAATCATCCCAAGACAAAATACGCGTACCGAACTTCTTTGAAGTGGGAATTACAAACAGTAAAGCCGTGGCAAAGATAGCTATCATGCCGTCTTTTAATCCAGGAAATATATCTAACCACAAGAATTCACGGGTGATCCACATAAACGCCGCAAAGGTGAAGACCACACCGACCGCTTTCTCTTCAAATGATGTCTTGCCCAGCGCTGTCCGCTCTTCCTGAATAACTTCTTTTCCGCCTGGAAGCCCTTTAATATTCATCTTAAACGCAAAGCGTCCCAGATAAAGCCAAGTAGAAAATAACATGACGATAACAATGGGCACGGCAACCATCATCCAGCTTGCGAAGGAGATTTCAATATCAAATAATTCCTTAACTTGCGCGGCGAGAATAATGTTTGGCGGGGTACCAATTAATGTACCGAGCCCGCCAATGGTTCCTGCATAGCCAATCCCGAAAATAAGTGCTTTTTCAAATTTCGGTAACTCACTTTCTTCTGGCTTTCCTTTTAATGCCGCGGCTACTTGAGCAGTAATTGCTAGGCCCATAGGTATCATCATCATGACCGCTGCCGTATTCGATACCCACATAGATAGGAAGGCTGTCGCCGCCATGAATCCCAGTAAAATGCTTTGAGTTCCTGTTCCGATAAACGCAATGATTGCCAGCGCTAAACGTTTATGTAAATTCCACTTTTCCATCGCTGTGGCAATAAAGAATCCGCCCAAAAACAAGAAAATAATATCATTGCCATACGCAGAGGTGACAGTGTTGGCATCCATTGCACCGGTTAACGGTAGCAGGAAGATGGGGATCAAGGAGGTGACGGGGATGGGGATTGCTTCTGTAACCCACCAAATAGCGACCCATAAGGTCACCGCAAGTACCGATTTTTCCTCGGGGCTCATACCTTCAGGAGATAAAAAGAATATCGTGATGATAAATGACAGCGGTCCTAATATTAGGCCCAAAAGTTGTACGCTAGAATAGGACTTACTTTCGCCTGCTCCTCGGTTTACTGGTTGCTCCGAGCCTTGCTGTGCCCCTGAGGAGGGGGTATTTTTTGTTGCTGCTGATAGATTTTTTTTAGGTGAAAAAAAACTCAATACACCTTTGGTTTGATCATGCGATCGCCATAATTTTTGCCAAGCACTTGATGTTATTCCCTTCATTAGTATCCCTCTCAAAACGGTTATATTGTTGAAAACTATAAGGGGGATTGTTAATGAGGTATGTATTGTGTAAACAAGTAAAGTCTTTTGTAACTAAAAAAAGCAACAAGGCCAGACTAAAGCCAGATTGCTTAACTATTGCGTTGTTATTCGTTGGATATTAGGTAATGAGCAAAGACTGAAGCAGGGGGATTTTATCGGGAGTTAACAGGTAGTTTGTTAAAGGGCGCCCTGTTTCTTGATAGGCAATATCGGTTTCAATGAGTTTTTGTTCTGCCAGATAATTTAAATACTTTCTCGTCGATACGCTGGACACTCCGATACTGACGGCCAGCTCAGCTGCAGAAAACGACACCCCTTGCCAAGTGATAATTTGTTTTGAGATCCGCGACAGCGTCGTTTTTGCTAACCCTTTTGGCAACACGAATGACGCGCTGTCTATTTTGTTATCCACTTGAAATAACTCATCAATCTCGGCTTGATTGATTTCCTCACCGTCACTCATTAGCTGAAATTGCTTCTTATATTGCAGCAGGGCGTTTTGAAAACGCTCAAAAGTAAAGGGTTTAATCAGATAGTCCACCGCACCTAAGCGGAGTGCTTGCTGCACAGAGTTTTTATCGTTTGCGGCTGTGATCAGAATGACATCTACCGAGTTTCCTGACTTTCTAAGCTCCTTTAATAAGTCAATTCCCGTGGCTTCTTTCATATAGACATCAAGCAGGATGAGATCTACCGGCGAAGATTGCAGTAAGGTACGGCTCTCTTCCACATTTCTCGCCAAACCCGTGATCCTAAAGCCCGGAATGCTTTCCAAGTAGATAGAGTTAAACTTAGCTACCATGGGATCATCTTCTACAATTAGCACATCAATCATCATTTTCACCTACATAAGGAATGGTAACTTCAAACTCTGTACCTTTGCCTTTCACGGAGGATACGCTCCAAATACCGCCTATATCGTCTAGTGCCCCTTTAGCCAAATACAAGCCATATCCGCGCCTTTCGCCTTTTGAAGAGTGACCCTGTTTGAATATGTCTTCGATACGATCTTCCCCGATCCCCAGACCATTATCTTGGACGCTGAACACCAGATGTGATGATTCATAATCGAAACCGAGCCAAATTTTACCCTCAACCTGATCCCTTACGGCATCACACGCATTGTCAAACAAATTCCCCAGTATCGTAATAATCTTATCCATATGTTCCATTTTATTGAGTAGCGGAACCGGATGTTCGCCTACGATTTTGATCTGGATGTTTGAGTCACGCAATTCGCTTAGCTTACTCATCAAAAAACCAGCAATGACAGGGTCTTTTATAAGACTGGAGACAGCCCCAATCTCTTTTTGATAAACATCCGACAGGTAAGATATATATTCTTCTAGCTCCTGATAGGATTTTGTTTGAACCATCGCCATGATGACATGGAGTTTATTCATAAACTCATGAGTTTGATGTCGAAGCGTCTCTGCATATACCCGCGCCCCAGTGAGCTGCTCCACTAAAGAAGTCAGTTCAGTTTTATCGCGAAAGATAGCCAGTGCACCTACTAATTGATCATTAGAAACCACGGGAACTTGCGTGACTACGATGTCGAGTCCATTTAATTTCAACTCCTGATCATACTGGGAATGCTGATGTTCCAGTATTTGTTGAAGGCCTAGTGATGGGACTAAGGTTTGTATCGACTTTCCGACAGGATCTTCTTCTATACCAGCCGTTCGAAATAGCGACACGGCTGCCTGATTGGCTAAGATAATTTTCGCACTGTCATCGATCACCACAATGCCATCACGCACTGCTTCCAGCACAGCCTCGCGTTCAAGGAGCTGTTGGGCAATTTCTCTAGGCTCCAGCCCCGATAGCGTATGTTTCACTTTTTTTGCGAGTAAAATTGCACCTACTAAGCCGACCAACAATCCGAGCCCAATTCCGATTAAGCTGGCATTGATACTCTTAAACACAGTGGAGCGTACTTTATCCATTAGGATACCCACCACGACGACACCGATAATTTGATCTTGATAATAGATAGGGACAAATGCTCTTATCGCCTCGCCAAGTGTTCCTGTCGCCATTGACGTATAACGCTCTCCTTGCAGTGCACGAGCTTCGTCACCGCCGACAAAATATTCACCGATCCGATTTGCCACCGGGTGGGACTGCCGGATACGTTCGGTATTCATCACTACTATGTACTCTACATGGGTATCATCCTGAACCAGCTGAGTGAAAGATTGAATATCTTCCACGGATCCTTTTCCCCTCAAGCCATTGATCACCAAAGGTGTATGGCTGATGGTCATGGCAATATTCATGGCTTTTTCTGACTGAGAGTCATGCGCGTCATCAGCTGACTTGCTGCCGATTAAAAAACCTGTGACAGAAATTGAAACCAGAATTACCGCGCATACTAGGAGTGTTAACCAAACTTGGATGCTAAGCGGCTTACTTTTATATAACTTCATTAGGTACTCTTAATCGGGTTTTCTTGGCTTCACAGCTTAAGGCAGGCACTTAAGATTACCTACATTTGTGTAGCGGGGGAACTCTCGCTACTTTATGTTTCTGGCCGGTAACGATGCTAGTTTCGATTAGCCGAATAATACACGGGCGTTTAAGTACCAAGCTAAATAACACCCCTGAACCTGATGATGGCTCGGGGGTGTTATTACTTGTACTGGGCACTGGGTGTGCGGTGTTTTTCTTTACACTGCCAGCTTAAGACTTACCGCTTTGTCTTATTGTTCTCACGGTTCATAAACACAAATGTCAGGTACATCTTAGTGGGCAGTGACATAACCATGCCCACGGCAATGCAGCCCGCACTTAGCAAGATGCCTTTCACGCCCATGGCTTTGGTATAATCACTCAGGTGTAAGTAAGCGCCTATTAAAATCAG
>JAHLFI010000105.1 GCA_018883865.1 Candidatus Oceanisphaera merdipullorum | reverse complement strand
GCATAGAGCAGCGGGTGGACTTATCGGATATCGATCAAGGCTTAAGCGTGACCTTAGATATAGAGGGCTTTGCCAAGGCTTGTAATCGCGAGCTCAGCGCCATTACCGCACTAATGACAGATGCCATTGTTCAAGCAGGGTGCGAGCCAGACGTGGTGTTTGTGACCGGCGGTACGGCTAAGTCGCCGGTATTAAATGCGTTTTTACAGCAGCAGTTTCAAAATACACCCATCGTCATCGGCGACCACTTCGGCAGCGTGACCGCAGGTTTAACGCGTTGGGCAAATAAAATATTTGCTTAAGCGCTCAACCCGTCCGCGCTAACTAAAAAAACACGCAAATAAAAAGGTATGAGCAGTGCTCATACCTTTTAAATATCCAGCGCTCAATGAGTGTTTAAGGGCTTATTTTTTTAACTCATCTTCGGTAACCCATTGATGGTTTTTAACCTGCTCGCCATTCTGGGTATCTGTGTAATCCACCACATACACAATGGTCTTGTTAACGGAGTCAATTGTGGCTTCGGCATCGTTCATGCCAGGCATGTGATTTCCGGAGGTCCTCACCTTGTCGCCCACTTTATAAGGTGAGTCTTGGGCATCCATGATCTCTTCATGAACGATCCATTTATGGTCTGTTACTTTATCGCCGCCAGTAGTGGGTGTGTAACTAATCGAATACACCATAGTATCAAAGGCGCCGACTATGGTGGCTTTGGCGTCTTTCATGCCCCCCATATGGTCAGTGATAATGGTGGCAGTACTGCCCACCGGATATTTAGGGTTGTCGGCCTGTTTAAGGTTGCTGGGTAACTCGCCGGTACTGGTATGGTTCATGTCATTATGGCTGGCATCATTAATGGCGGCTGCTTGCTCGTTAATGGTGGTTTGCTGTGACTCGTTTACCGGTGCGGTTTGTACCGGCGCTTTGTTATCGTCATTACAACCGGCCAGTACTAATGTTGCAGCCGCACTCAATATTAACAAAATTTTTTTCATGGCAGTCTCCTGAAAGGTGATTTGTTTAGTGATCGATACCCCCAAGGGCAGATCCAACCTATTTCAGTATAGAGGTGAGTAACGGCGCTTACCGAGTCAATAAGCAAGCACAAGGCAATATCTGACGTAGCTTAAGCTTGTCAATTAAGCTGGCGCATTAGGCCCAAGGCGCGTTAATCAAGCCTCGGCTCTAATTAACGCCAACGCGCCAGGATAACCCCGCGAATGAGCCAGCCTTAGCGCCAAGGCTTCTACTTGTGTGGCGCTATAAATTTGGGTGAGGCTGAGTTGCGGTGATAGGCGTGGGGCTTGTTGCTCTTGCTCTATATCTGAAAACACTTCATTTAAGCCATCCCACCTTAACCAAGCCTGCTCTAACCAATCCCACCTTAACCAACCTAAGCTGGCTAATTGCACCACTATGCGATCGGCGGCCGTGAGCGCCGATGAGGCTTTGACTATCTCGACGCGCGCATAATGAGATCCTTCAAAAGAGACATCGGCGGCACGCAGTGAAGGGTCTGAACCCGGAATTTGCTGGGCACCAAACAGCGGCTTGCCAGCGACGGTGGCGCTGGCAAACGCAGGCAAGATGCGCGCCATGTGATCGATAGCGCCTTGGGTGCGGGCGATAACGTCGTCTGTTTGCCAGCCTTGGTCAATTTGGTTTTGATACGGCTGTGGCAATTGCGGCTGGGCACTTAAGGCGCTGCTGGCCACTAAGCCGTTTTTAAACAAGGTGATCTGGTCTGTCATGCCGTGCAGTTGAAATACCCCATTGGGGTAGGGCGTGAGTTGCGCCATGCCGGTGGGTGTGCCCCGTGGCCCGTGAAAAATCACCTCTGGCCAATCGCCGCGAGTTTGCCAGTGCGCCACATAAGCGGCTTTATATTCCACCAAACGCTGGCGACGGAAACCGGCCATATCATCCACCAGCCCTGTGCGAAAGCCGCAGGCGTTGATCAGAAAATCTACTTTGTGGCGTTGAGTCGCGTCAGCCGTGCTGACATTAGCGGCGCTAGTCGTATTAATCAGCCAGCCGTCGGGCAATTGCTCAAGCTCGGTGGCGCGGGTATTTAGCAGCAATTGGCAGTGCGGTGAGTCTTGCAGCGCCAAAGTAGCGGTGGCTGCCATGCGAAACAGGCTCCAGCCGTATTCTTGCACCAAGATCAGCGGAAACTTTAACGAGTCGGGATCCAGACTGTGGGCCAGCGGGATCAACCAGTCATCGTGGCTTGTTGCCTTGCTTGGTAATGGAAGCTTGGCCAGCGCCACAAACTGCTCACGGGTGTAGCAGCGGTAATAATCATCCGGCTCGCCCAATACCTTGTTGGCCGGATCCATGGCCACTAAGCGCCGATATTCTTGTGTTACTTGCTTGAGTCTGGGCAGCAGCGCGTTAGCGTCGCCCTTATCTGAGGTGGGGATGGCAATCACGGTCGGGCGGCGATTAATGCTGTGCGGATAGGCGCGCACCGAATCGATAGATTGGCGCAGCAATGTTAAGCATTGGCTGTCGCTTATCTCCCGATACAAGTTGCCGCCGGCATGCAGGTGACAAATGGGCGGGCCATTGAGCAAACCGTCAGAGGCTTCAATCAGTAACGTATTAATGCCGAGATCCGCAAGGCGCAGTGCTACGGTAGCACCGGCAACGCCGCCCCCTAAAATACCGACGGTAAGGGGTCTTTGTATGGCGGCATGACAAGGGTGTGTGTTCATTTCATCTCAAGAAAGCGGTCAAAGTAATACGCCGCCGACCCACAAGTACGGGCGGCGGGCGATAAATTTTGTCCCGTCCTTGGAACTCAACCGAGCGGTAAAGCGGCGCTACGCTTAGGCCGTTAACTGGTTTGGTGTTTGCCGAGCTCGGTTAACAAGTCGTTGATAAGCGACAGTCGTGCGGCCGCATCATGGCTGGGGATGGCGAAGCTGAGCTTGGTTGGTCCTTCCATTTTGTAGATGCGCGGTTGGCTTTGCAAGAGGCCAACCAAGAACATGGGATCGATGGGCGCGTCTTGCGCGAAGGTGATATTGCCACCTTTAGCGCTAGCATCAATTTTATCTATGCCTAAGGGATTGGCTTTTAGCTTAAGGCTGGCCAATGCCACCAAGTTTTTGGTGGGCTCGGGCAAGAGGCCAAAGCGATCAATCAGCTCCACTTGCAGCTCGCGCAACTGGGGATCATCTTCGGCGGTGGCGATGCGTTTATACATGGATAAGCGCATATTCACATCCGGAATATAATCGTCTGGCAGCAAGGCCGGTACGCGCAGCTCAATCTCGGTTTGGGTGCGCAGCAGTTGATCCAGTGCCGGCTCTTTGCCGGACTGCAGCGCTTTTACCGCTTGCTCGAGCATCTCCATATACAGGCTAAAGCCGATGGTGGTGATTTGGCCGCTTTGCTCGGCACCCAGCAGCTCGCCGGCGCCGCGAATTTCTAAATCGTGGCTTGCCAGTGCAAAACCGGCGCCTAAGTCTTCTAAGGCAGAAATCGCCTCAAGGCGTTTTTTGGCATCTGGGGTTAGGCGCTTGGGGTTGGGCGTCAGCAAGTAGGCATAGGCCTGATGATGGGAGCGACCCACACGGCCACGCAGCTGGTGCAATTGCGCCAAGCCCAGCTTGTCGGCGCGGTCCATGATGATGGTGTTGGCGGTGGGTACGTCGATACCGGTTTCAATAATGGTGGAGCACAAAAGCACGTTATAGCGCTGGTGATAAAAGTCGGTCATCACCCGCTCTAGCTCGCGCTCACGCATTTGACCGTGGGCCACGGCAATGCGCGCCTCTGGCACTAACGTGGCCAGCGTTTCGGCGGTACTATCGATAGTTTGCACGTCGTTATGCAGGTAATACACCTGACCGCCACGTTTGAGCTCACGCAAGATGGCTTCGCGAATGGTGGCCGGATCCGACTCTTTAACGAAGGTTTTTACCGCCAAACGTTTGGCCGGTGGGGTGGCGATAATCGATAAGTCGCGCATACCGCCCATGGCCATGTTTAAGGTGCGTGGGATGGGCGTGGCGGTCAGCGTGAGAATGTCCACGTCGGCGCGCAGCGCTTTGATCTGATCTTTTTGGCGCACCCCAAAACGGTGCTCTTCATCGACAATCAATAAGCCTAAGTCTTTAAAGCGAATGTCTTTGCTTAATAATTTATGAGTCCCGATCACAATATCCAGGGTGCCGTCTGCCATGCCAGCCAGCACCTTGTCTTGCTCTTTACCGGTTTTAAAGCGGCTGATCATCTCGATGCGCACCGGCCAGTTGGCAAAGCGGTCGCGGAAGTTGTCGTAATGCTGTTGCGCCAGCAAGGTGGTGGGCACCAACACCGCCACTTGTTTGCCATCGTGGACCGCCACAAAGGCGGCACGCATCGCCACTTCTGTCTTACCAAAGCCCACATCGCCGCACACCAAGCGATCCATGGCTTTGGGCTGGGTCATGTCGGTGAGCACGGCGCTGATGGCGGTAAGCTGATCATCAGTTTCTTCAAACGGGAAAGCGTCGGCAAATTGGCGATAGGCCACCTTGTCGTGCACCATGGCTTGGCCCGGTTGCGCGGCGCGGCGTGCATACACATCCAACAATTCCACCGCCACGTCGCGTACTTTTTCTGCGGCTTTGCGTTTGGCTTTGGCCCATGTTTCGTTACCCAGCTTATTTAATGTCGGGTCATCGGCACCGCTGTAGCGGCCGACTAAGTGCAGCGCGGTGACGGGTACATAGAGCTTGTCGCCACCGGCGTATTCCAGCGTGAGGTATTCGGATTTCAGCCCGCCCGCATCCAGCGTTTGCAGGCCTGTGTAGCGGCCTACACCGTGATCCAAATGCACCACCGGCTGGCCGATGGACAGTTCAGCAAGGTTACGAATTAAGGTATCTGGGCTCAGGCTTTTTGATTTTTCTCGTCGGCGACGCTGAATCACGCGCCCACCGAGCAAGTCGCCTTCACAAATCAGCGCTATGCTATTTTTCGCATTTTTGTCGTTTAAGATAAAGCCTTGCGACAGCGGGCCGACTAATAAGCCGATGGCGTCTTTGCCGTCGACGAATTCGCTGAGGCTGTTATAAGGCCAAGGCCGAATGGCGGAGCCTGCAAACAGCTCGATTAAGGCTTCCCGACGACCGGCGGTTTCGACCGAAAATAACACGCGGCCTTTAAAATCCTTGCAAAACGACAGTAATCGACTGAGGGGCTCGCTCTTTTGATGCTCAACTTCTAGCTCGGGCAGCGGGCTAATGGGCGCATTCAGCCGATCACCTTTTTCTAATACCGGCGTTTGGCTGAGTTGTAATTGCGGCCACTGATTAAGCTGCTGCAATACGGCATTCGGCTGCAGATACAGCTCATCCGGTGGCAGCAGGGGGCGCATGGTGTCGTAGCGACGCTCTTCATAGCGCGTTTGTACATCGTGCCAAAAGGTGTCGGCGCTTGCAGCCAGATCCCCAACAGTGAGCACCAATAATGACTCGGGCAGTGAGTCAAACAGGGTTTGCGTGTGCTCAAAAAACAGCGGGAAGTAATGCTCGATACCGGCCGGAAATTGGCTTTGGCTGACTCTGTGATACAAAGACTCAGGCTCGTTACGTAAGCTAAAGCGCTCGCGATAGTTGCCGCGAAAGCGCTCTATGGCCAGAGGATCGGTCGGAAATTCCCGCGCCGGTAACAGGCGAACGGTACTCACTGTATCGCGAGAGCGCTGGGTGTCGGGATCGAAGGGGCGTAGGGTGTCGATTTCATCATCGAAAAAATCGATACGAAACGGCTCAGCGGAGCCCATTGGATATAAGTCGAGCAAGGCACCACGGGCTGCGTATTCGCCGTGGGTCAGCACTTGATCCACAGAGCGATAACCCGCCAGCTCTAAGCGTGAGCGCAGGCCATGCATATCCAGCTTATCGCCGGTTTTTAAGAGCAGGCTGTTTTGCTCTAACCAAGCGCGCGGCGGCGTGCGCAGCATCAAGGTTGTTATCGGCACTATCAGCACGCCGCGCGTTAACGCGGGCACGCCATACAAAGTTTCTAGGCGCTGGGAGATAATATCTTGGTGGGGCGAAAACTGATCGTAGGGCAGGGTTTCCCAGTCGGGGAACAGCTGTACTGGCAGCGTTTGCTTATCTTTGTTTTTCAGCTCTTGCGCCAAGAGGTGGCGCACTTCTTGCTCTAAACGCAGCGCTGTGGGCGTGTCTGGCACCACCAAGAGCACCAGCTGCTGCTCGCGGATCACGTGTTGGGCGATGGCGAGGCTTAAGCTGCTGCCAAGCAGTTGCCCAAGGCTGGCTTTGGGTCTGGGCGTGGGGCTGGCTATCTGGATCATGATGTTGTGGGGCCGTCTTGTTGGGCGCGGCGTTCGGCGCGCGCTTTAAGTTGCTTGGCCTGCAATTGCAGACTGGCGCGAATAAGGGCGTCGCGGTCTTGCTCGCGCAGCGCCGTAAAGTGACAACGATAATGGTGCGGCTCAGCCTCGGCTGCCACCTCACCATAACCGAACACGGCCACCGATAACTCGGGTAAAAACAGCTTAAAGCGCAAGGCGCAGCCATCAGCCCAAGGTGTTGGCGACATAAAAGTAAAACCGCCGCCGCCCAAGGTTAAGGTATGATGACGCTCGGCGGGGTCGTCTTCGCCGGCTAATACATAGCTGAGCACTAAATCGATTTTACGCGACTGTAAATTAATGATCTCGACCAGATCTGCCGCATGTTCGTCTAAATTACGCAACATACGGGCATTATTGGTATCGATGCGGGTAACTTCGCTGATAAGCTTGAATGGCGCCGGAATTTGGCCCTCCAAGGTGTCGACGTCGGGCACGGTTTCGCCATCCGCCAGGGGGCACAAATTGACTTGTGCTCGGTAGTCGATGCTGAAATAAGGGTCTGCCATCATTCGCTGCTCTTGTTGCGCCATTCACATAGCTTTATTATTCCGCAACTTGCGGGCTTAAGTAAAACTCTTTAAAAAACGGATGATTAGATAATGTTTCAACCCCTGACGTTAATGTTGGGCTTACGCTATGCGGGTGCTCGGGGCCAGCGCAGCTTTGCCTCTTTCGTATCTGGCTTCTCGACTATCGGTATTTTGCTCGGTGTGGCCGCCCTTATCGTGGTGTCGGCTGTGATGAACGGTTTCGAGCAACAACTGAAAGACCGACTGCTTAGCGTGATCCCCCATGCCTTAGTCACAGATGCGCAAGGAAAATTAGCGGATCCTGAGCAATATCAAACGCTGTTTGCCAACAATAAAACCGTACAGGCGAGCGCGCCTTTTATTCGCGCCGAAGCCATGGTGCAGGGGCCGCGCCATTTAACGGGCGTGGAGATGTATGGCATAGACCCGACCAACGGGCAAGACCGCATCTTGCAAACGCTCGACTCGCGCACCCGGGAATTCTTCGAACATTTGCCCTATGGCTTAGTGATGGGTGCGGCTGTGGCGCAAAACTTAGGCATTGAAACCGGTGATCAGGTGCGCGTCACCGTGACCGAGGGCAGCCGCTTTACGCCACTGGGGCGGGTGCCCAGCCAGCGTTTGTTTACTGTGGTGGGCACTTTTAGTACCGGCACAGATATTGACAACCAGCTGGTCATCACGCGTTTAGAAGATGCCAACCGGTTATTGCGTTATGCACCCAATCAAGCTTCGGGTTTGCGCTTGTGGTTAGACGATCCTTTTGCGCTTACCGCCTTGCCCAAGCTGCCCGATGGGCTTAAATATGAAACTTGGCAGCACAGCCGCGGTGAGTTGTTTCAGGCTGTAGCCATGGAAAAGCGCTTAATGGGCTTTATGCTGGCGCTGATCATTTTAGTGGCCGCCTTTAATATATTGTCCGCCATGGTGATGGTAGTGAGCGATAAAGAAGCGGAAATTGCCATGCTACAAACGTTAGGTCTAAGCCGTAATCGCATTATGACAGTGTTTATGATCCAAGGTGGCTTTAGTGGTGTGTTGGGCAGCCTACTGGGCTTTGGCTTAGGGATATTGACCTGCCTTAATTTAGACGCCGTGCTTAATGTGCTGGGCCTTAACTTTTACGGCGCCGCGGGCGGCAGTCAGCTCCCCGTGCTGTTATTACCGAGCCAGCTTGTCGCTGTGTTGTTTTCTACTCTACTTCTTTGCGTGTTGGCCAGCCTGTATCCGGCGTGGCGAGCATCGCGCGTTCATCCTGCCGAGGCGTTGCGCTATGAATAACCCCCTATTAGTGGTTGAAAATTTAACCAAAACTCATTTAGACGGCGCCGCGCCCATCACCATTTTAGATGGCGTGAGCTTGCAGTTAGCCGCGGGCGAAAGTTTGGCCGTGGTCGGCAGCTCAGGCTCTGGCAAGAGTACCTTGTTGCATTTGTTGGGTAGCTTAGATGCGCCGACCAGTGGTCGGGTATTGATTGAAGGCCAAGACCTGCATCAAATGCGCAGCCGTGCCCAAGCCAAGTTTCGTAATCAGCACATGGGCTTTATTTATCAGTTTCATCATCTGTTGGGTGAGTTTAGCGCGCTGGAAAACGCCGCCATGCCGTTGCTGATTGCCGGCCGCCCCGTAAGTGAAGCGAAAGCCGAAGCGGAAAAACTGCTTAAGCGCGTGGGCTTGGGCCATCGCTTGGATCACAGGCCCTCTGCCTTATCGGGCGGCGAGCGCCAGCGTGTGGCGATTGCCCGCGCATTAGTAAATAAACCCCGCTTGGTGTTGGCCGATGAGCCGACCGGGAACTTGGACGCGCACAGTGCCTCTGAGGTGTTTGCCTTGTTGGCCGAGCTGCAAAGTGAGCTGGGCACGGGCTTGGTGGTGGTCACCCACGATTTAAACTTGGCGGCGCGACTGGACAGGCAATGTCAGTTGGTGGACGGACGTTTGGTGGATGGCCACTTGGTAGGCGGGCGCTGGACCAATGAGGCGCAAATTTCCGTGGCCAAACTCATTTCAGCTAAGGAGCAAGCTTAATGTTTCGTCCATTAAGTGTGTTTTGGGGCTGGCGTTTTAGCCGAGCCAAACGGCGCAATCGCTTTATCTCCTTTATTTCGGTGGCGTCCATTTTGGGCATCGCCATCGGCGTGAGTGCGCTCATCTTAGGTCTGTCGGCCATGAATGGCTTTGAGCGTGAGCTGGAAAATCGTATCTTGTCGGTGATCCCCCACGGTCAATTAGTGAGTGCCAAACAACCGGTTGCTAACTGGCAACCCATCGCTAAACAGCTCGAGTCAGAGTCCGGCATAGTGGCGGTGGCGCCATTTGTGCCTCTAGAAGGGCTATTAAGCCGCGGCGACAAGCTGAAAGCGGTGCGACTGCAAGGCGTGGATCCTGCACTTGAAGCACAAGTATCAAACTTGGTACCGTATTTGGGTGGCGCCAGCTTAAGCGTGCTTAAGCCCGGGGAGCGTGGGCTTATCTTGGGCAAAACCATTGCCGATCAGCTGGGCCTTAAAGTGGGTGATAAGGTGTCGTTACTTTTGCCGGCCCCCGGTGGTGACGGTTTTGCGTCGCCGAAACGCCACAGCTTTACGCTGCAAGCTGTGCTGAATTTAGGCGGTCAGCTGGACAGCGTGCTTGGCTATACCGACATTCAAGATGCGCAGCAGTTGTTGGGCTTGAATGATGCGGTAACCGGCTTTCATGTGCGGGTGGATGACGTATTAGCGGCAGATAAAATCACCATGTACGCGGCCATGGGCCTGCCGGTGGGGTTTTATGTAAGCAGCTGGATGGAAAGCCAAGGCAATATTTATCACGATATTCAGCTGGTGCGTACCTTGATGATAGTGGTGTTGCTATTGGTGATGGCGGTGGCCAGCTTTAATATCGTTTCTACGCTGGTGATGGCGGTCAACGAGAAGAAGGGCGACATTGCTATCTTGAAAACCATGGGCGCAGGTCCTTGGCAAATTCGCGGCGCTTTCGTGGTGCAAGGCATGCTGAACGGCATCACAGGGGTCTTGCTTGGCGGACTTGTAGGCTTATTGCTGGCCACGCGGTTGTCGGAAATCGTTGGCGGCTTCGAGCAGCTAACGGGGCACAGATTCTTAAATCCGGATATCTACTTTATCGACTTTATTCCTACCGAATTTCACTGGGCGGATTTATGGTTGGTAACGGGCTCAGCCTTAACGCTGATATTTATCGCGACTATTTATCCCGCTTGGCGTGCCGGCAAGCTGCTCCCAAGGCAGCTGCTGGGAGAAGCTTAAAAGCTAGCTGGAAGCCGAGATCTGGAAGTTAACCACTAAAAATAAAAAAAAGCCCCGATTCTTAAAGAATTGGGGCTTTTTGTTTAGCTTGGTCCTAGGGGCTGTGTTTTTCTTACTGCTTCCAGCTTTTATCGCCGTCTCTTTTGCCAAGAACGTATGATGCTGCAGCGCCAGAAAATGCGGGTGAGCAGCCAGCCGAGCAGCGCCGAGCTCAGGGCCAGCGTAAAAGCCCCGGTAAGCAAAGGCGGGGCTATGGCCCAAAAATCATGCACGAACAAATGCTTAAAGTTGCGCATCGGCAAGCCCAGCATGTGGTTACCCAAACGATAAGCGCCGACCATCATAGGCGCTATGGTCAGCGGATTACTGACCCAGACCATGGCGATAGCCAGCGGTAAGTATCCCCGCAGCAGCAATGCTAAACCGATGGCGAGCAAAGAATGGAAAGGCAGTGGAAACCAAGAGGCAAATAAGCCTGCGGCAATGGCGATGGCTGAAGAGCGGCGGTTGTAATTCCAATAGTCCGGCTCGAGGAAGCGCTCACCAAAGATTTTTAACAGCTTATTTTCACGTAAGGCGGCTTGACTGGGCATCTTGGCGCTTAACCAAGTGCGTAATTTATTTAGCATTGCGAGCTTGCCTTCTTTGCTTCCAGCGCCGCGCTACTGTCCAGCGCCACAGACCGTGGATCACCATGTAGCCGGTGGCGGCACTCACTATGGCCATTACTAAACAGCCCAGTAAAAACGGCGGGGCGGCCGAGCTCATGGCGCTGCTTACCCAGGAAAGGCTAAGTTCAAAGTGCTTATAGTGATGCGGGCGATTGAGTAAAAACGAGCCGAGGCGGTAGGCAAAATAAAACAGCGGACCCATGGTCAAAGGGTTGGTTAGCCACACCAAGGCGGCTGACAGCGGCACGTTAACGCGAAAGTACATGGCGAACATGGCCGCCACAAACATTTGAAAAGGAATGGGCATCCAAGCACAAAATAGCCCCACAGCAAAGGCGCCGGCGGCGGAATGGCGGTTAAGATTCCATAAATTATTGTCGTGTAACCGAGCACCCAGTAATTTTAAATACTTATTTTTTTTAAGGGTGCCCTGATCCGGCATCATGCGTGTTAAGAGCTTTTTTGGCATTTGGTTTAAGTCCGCGATACTTACCTGATGGATAAGCGACTTTTTTCATTTAGCGTAGGCGTATCAAGCCTCATTATGTGGCCTTGGCTTTTGAGCTGGGATAGCTGGATCCCACTGCTTTGCTTGGCTGCGGTGAGCTGGCGACGCAGGCCTATGCTGGCGACTATATTACTCGGTCTTGCTTGGGCTATTTGCTACAGCCATTGGCAATTAAATTGGCTGCAATATCCCACTTTGTTTACACGCACGCAAATAATAACGGCTCAAGTGGAAACTGTGCAATTAACTAATAATCAAAATGTGAAGTTAATTGTCAGGCTCAGCCACCTCAATGGTCAAGCTCTTTCCCCAAAGCCGCGGCTCTTGTTGAATTGGAATAGTGAGCAAATGCCACCTCAAGTGGGCGACAGCATACAAACCATTACCCAGTTGCGCTTGCCGCATGGTCTTCATAATCCAGGCACCTTTAGCCTTAGTCGTTGGCTGTTAGGTCAGGGCATAACCGCACAGGGCAATGTGAGCGGCGTGCTGGAGTCCAGGTCTACCACTAACTCTATGGGGAGCCGGGCGTCTTGGGTGAATGTCTTGCAAGAAAGTACTCAAGAGCTAGTGGCACAGCCTTGGATTTTGGCGCTCAGTGTCGGCGATAAAAGCGGTTTAACGGCGGATGATTGGGCCATGCTCAGGGGCTTAGGCATCAGCCATTTGTTTGCAATCTCTGGCTTGCATATCGGCTTAGTGGCGGGCTTGGGTCTGTTATTGGGCAGAGTGCTGGGGCGGCTTACGGGGCGGCGCAGTGTCGGCGTGGGGTTAGCCCTTGGGCTGGCGTTGGCCTATGCCTGGTTGGCAGGCTTTTCGGTGCCCACGCAAAGAGCGTTAATCATGTTGGTGTTGTGGCTGAGCATTCTAGGCTGGGGGCGTTTTTGGAGCGGCCGGCGCATCTTGTTGCTCACAGTGGCGCTGTTATTAGCCGTCAATCCTTGGTGGGCGCTCAATCAAGGCTTTTGGCTATCCGTGCTGGCGGTGTCGGCCTTGCTGTTGTTAGCCGGTTGGCAAAAAAGGACTAATTTGTGGCGGTTACAACTGGGCTTAACGGTGTTGCTCTTGCCCTTGGTGATGCTGTTTTTTGGTGGCTTAAGTTGGTTATCTATGCCGGTAAACCTGCTGTTAATACCGCTGTTTACTTTAGTGCTGATCCCTGTGTTGCTGCTGGCCTGCTTATTGTTATGGCCAGCACCCAGTGTGGCCGCTGGCGTGTTTCGGCTATTAGATGTGTTATTTAATGGCTTGATGGGCGCGCTGCAGGGATTAAATGAGTGGGCTTCGCCTTGGATTTGGCTATCGGCCCAACAAATGGGCTTAGGCTTTAGTGTGTTGTTGTTAACGCTGCTGTTGCTGCCTAAGGCGCGCATGTTAATGCTGTTGCCGCTCAGCTTAATGGCGTTAATGTGGTTACCCGCGCCTAAATGGGAAGTGCGGGTGTTAGATGTAGGACAAGGCTTGTCTGTGTTGGTGACCCAAGGCAAACGGGCGCTACTCTATGATACTGGAAACCGTTTTAACTCGGGTTTTAACATGGCGGATGCGGTTATTTTGCCGCTATTACGCCACCTTGGCATTAAAGAGCTCGATTATTTAGTGGTCAGCCATGACGACCAAGATCACAGTGGTAATCGCGATTATCTGGCGCGCACGTTAGCGATTAACCAGCAATGGGGCGCTTGGCCTGATGGCCAGCGTTGTGGTGCGGGGCAAGAGGCACGCTGGGGCGGGCTTGAATTGAAGGTGTTGTGGCCGGTACAAATAACGGGCCACAGCAACAATGACTCCTGTGTGTTGCACATGAGTGATGGTCGGGGATCGATATTATTAACCGGCGATATTGAAGCCAAAGCCGAGCACGGCTTGTTGGCAACCGGGAAAACGCCCAGTGCTGGCTTGTTAATCAGTCCCCATCACGGCAGTAACAGCTCCTCCACCTTGGCCTTTAATCAGGCGG
>JAHLFI010000019.1 GCA_018883865.1 Candidatus Oceanisphaera merdipullorum | reverse complement strand
GGGGCCGCATTTACATTTGGCGTTGCAAGTGAATAACTCCGGAGTAAACGAGTCTATTCCCTTTACCTTACAAGGCAGTCAGCCGCTGGCCGGCATCTGGCTCACAGGCATGGCTTGGGGCGATGAATAAGTTTAGGCCTTAAGCTAACCATCCCCCTTAGTCACCCCCTCTCAGCCAGGCCGTTTCACCTAAAAAATTTGCATTATGAGAGAGTCTGTCGCCTGATATTGTTTTTTAACGCAACAGCAAGCAGTGACAGGATATAAAAATGGCAGAGGTAATGGGTGAGGCAAAGTCTAATTCGCGCAGCATAAGCCACTATATGCAGGTGCTGGGCCCGGGTATTTTGGCTGCGGCGGCGGCCATTGGCGGCTCGCATTTAGTGGCTTCCACGCAAGCGGGTGCTATTTATGGCTGGCAGCTAGTGGTTCTGATCTTACTCGTGAACCTGCTTAAATATCCTTTCTTTCAAATTGGCGCCCGCTACACAATGGCGGCCAATGAAACCTTAATCCAAGGTTACGACCGTATTGGCCGCGGTTATTTGTATCTCTTTACGGCACTTAATTTAATTGCTGCCGTGATCAGCGCCGCAGGTGTGGCTATGCTTTGTGGCAGTATCTTAGGGCTATTTATCGGCGAGAGCTTAAACGTGACTCAGCTGAGCATGATAGTGCTGGTGGGATCTTTAGTGTTTTTGCTTACCGGCCATTACAAGACCCTCGACCGAGTGACCAAATGGATTATTGTTGGCCTCGCGCTGGCCACGGTTACCGCCGTCTGCATTGCACTCAATAAAGGGGCGGTCGCGCCGCCGGATTTTGTGGCACCCAGCCCGTGGAATTTGGCGTCGGTCGGTTTCTTAGTGGCACTCATGGGCTGGATGCCGGCACCTATTGAGCTGTCGAGCTGGAACAGCGTGTGGTTGCGCCAGAAAAAAGCGCTGAATAAAAACTTGGATTATAAGGATGCCTTGGTCGATTTTAACGTCGGCTACTTTACTTCCACCTTGCTGGCGTTGGCATTTGTAGCCTTGGGCGCCTTAGTGCTGCATGGCAGCGGCGTGAGCTTAGCCACCTCGGGCATCGGCTTTGCGCATCAGTTAGTGGATGTATATGCCAGCGTGATGGGCGAGTGGAGCCGCTGGCTGATCGCCAGTATCGCCTTCCTGTGCATGTTCTCTACCACAGTCACTGTGCTGGACGGCTACAGCCGCGCCATCAGTGAGTGTTTCGTACAGTTTGGCCAACCCCAAGGCAGTGGCCCCACGGGCCACGGCAGCCGTCATACCTATCCCTTGATGATGGGCATGGCTATTATCAGTGCGCTAATTATTATGTTTTTTAAAGGCGCGCTGCTGGCCATGCTGGAATTTGCCATGATCTCGGCTTTTATCAGTGCGCTGGTGTTCGCTTGGTTAAATTACCGCTTGATGTACTTGCCTAATGTGCCGGCGCGTTATCGGTTAGGCACTGGCATGCGAGTGCTCAGCTGGTTGGGTATCTTATTTTTTGCCGGCTTTAATCTGCTGTTTGGTTATTGGTATTTATTTGTAAAATAGCGTGGGTTGCCAGTCATTTCCGAGCATTCAGCACACGGCAAGCTCAGTGTTTGCCGTGTATTTTTTTAGTGGTGGGCCTTTATTTGTCACTGATTAACGTGGCTTTACTAGCAGACTCTTCTTTTGTGATCCCGCACGCTAAAACATCAACCTATTGCTAAGCAATAGGTGCTAACTTAGCTGGGCAGTCCATTTATGAGTCCAATGTGGAGCGCATTTTTGTGTACGATAAGTTGTTGAGATAAGAGTTAGCTAACGCCGCGCTCGGTTTATTAACCGCAATCATGATGTTTTAAGTGGCAGTGACGGCGGCACCAATAGCTGCACTCGGAAAGAGGGCAAGGAGCCAAGCTGTGGTAGTAACATTAATTAGGGATTTATTATGCTAATCGCAATTCCAAAGGAAACCTTCAGTGGCGAGACGCGCGTCGCGGCCTCGCCTAAATCAGTCGAGCAGCTGTGCAAGCTGGGTTTTGAGGTCAATGTCGAGCAAGGTGCTGGTCACGCCGCCAGTTTTGAAGACGCAGCCTATCAAGCGGCAGGCGCTACTGTGGTGATCGCCGCTCAAGTGTGGCAAGCGGACCTAATTTATAAGGTGAATGCGCCCAATCCTGCTGAGATTGCCCAGTTACAAGCAGGCACGACGCTGGTCAGTTTTATTTGGCCGGCGCAAAATCCTGAGCTGGTAGAGCAGTTAAAAGCGCAAGGCGTAACCGTATTGGCCATGGACATGGTGCCGCGTATCTCGCGTGCTCAGTCTTTGGATGCGCTGTCTTCCATGGCTAATATCGCCGGCTATCGCGCCGTGATAGAAGCCGCCCATGAATTTGGTCGCTTCTTTACCGGCCAAATCACCGCCGCCGGTAAGGTACCGCCCGCTAAAGTGCTGGTGATTGGGGCCGGTGTGGCGGGTCTTGCCGCCATAGGCGCGGCCGGCTCACTGGGTGCTATCGTGCGCGCCTTTGATACGCGTCCCGAAGTGAAAGAACAAATTAACTCTATGGGGGGCGAGTTTTTAGAGTTGGAGTATGAAGAAGACACCAATTCCACCGACGGCTATGCCAAAGAGATGAGCCAAGCCTTTATTGACGCCGAAATGGCGCTCTTTATGGCGCAGGCTAAAGAAGTCGACATCATTATTACGACCGCGCTTATCCCCGGTCGGCCAGCTCCTAAGTTAATTACCGCCGATATGGTGGCGAATATGCAGCCAGGCTCGGTTATCGTGGATCTGGCGGCACAAAATGGCGGCAACTGCGAGCTAACGCAACCCGGCGAGCTGTTTGTGAGTGAGAATGGCGTTAAGATCATCGGCTATACCGATCTCAATGGCCGCCTGCCAACCCAGTCTTCTACCTTGTATGCTACCAACCTAGTGAACTTGACCAAGTTGCTCAGCAAAGGAAAAGACGGCCAGATCAACGTCGACTTCGACGATGTAGTGCTGCGCAACATGACGGTGGTAAAAGACGGCGAAATTACCTTTCCGCCGCCAGCCATTAGCGTGTCTGCAACGCCGCAAGCAAAAGCTAAGGTCATTAACGCTGCCGACCGCGAGCCGAAAAAACCAAGTAGTGTTAAATATTATGCCGCCGGTGTGGGTGCCTTGTTATTTGCTTGGCTGGCAGCGGTGGCACCGGAAGAGTTTTTATCGCATTTCACGGTATTTATCTTGGCCTGTATCGTGGGTTACTACGTGGTATGGAACGTCTCGCATTCATTGCATACGCCGTTAATGTCGGTGACCAATGCCATCTCCGGCATTATCGTGGTGGGTGCCTTATCGCAAATGGGCGGCGGCGGTTTGGTCAGTTTTCTGGCCTTCATCGCCATATTAATTGCATCCATTAACGTGTTTGGCGGTTTTACCGTTACCCACCGTATGCTGAAGATGTTTAGGAAGGGTTAATCGTATGTCACATGGATTTGTAACTGCATCATATATAGTGGCCGCCGTGCTCTTTATTATGAGCTTGGGTGGTTTATCGAAACAGGAATCGGCCAAAGCCGGTAACTGGTATGGCGTGGCCGGCATGGCGATTGCCTTGTTGGCTACTATTTTTAACCCAGACGTCACCGGTATTGGCTGGATTATTGTGGCCATGGCCATAGGCGCGGCCATTGGCATTCGCTTAGCGCTTAAGGTCGAAATGACCCAAATGCCGGAGCTGATTGCCATCTTGCACAGCTTCGTGGGTCTTGCGGCCGTGTTGGTTGCCTTTAACACTTATATGGAGCATGAGCCCTTGTTTGGCGCCATGCTCAATATCCATAATATTGAGATTTTTCTGGGTGTCTTTATTGGTGCCGTTACCTTTACCGGCTCCATTGTGGCCTTTGGCAAGCTGCGCGGCTCCATTTCTTCTCAGGCGTTACAGCTGCCCCATCGTCATAAATTCAATTTGCTAGCGGTAGTATTGTCAGCGCTGCTGTTGATTTGGTTTGTGCAGGCAGAAGGCTCTACTTTTCCCTTGTTGGTGATGACGCTGATTGCCTTGGCCTTTGGTTGGCATTTGGTGGCCAGTATTGGCGGCGCCGACATGCCGGTCGTGATCTCCATGCTCAACTCTTATTCAGGTTGGGCGGCGGCGGCGGCGGGCTTTATGCTGTCTAACGACTTGTTGATAGTGACCGGTGCCTTGGTTGGCTCAAGCGGTGCCATTCTGTCTTACATTATGTGTCAGGCCATGAACCGCTCCTTTATTTCTGTGATTGCCGGTGGCTTTGGCAGTGATGTTGTGGCAAGCAACAGTGCAGAAGAAGAGGGCGAATACACAGAAGTGAATGTGGAAGATGTGGCCGATATCTTGAAAAACTCCACCTCTGTGGTGATCACTCCAGGCTACGGCATGGCGGTGGCGCAGGCCCAATATCCTGTGGCCGAATTAGTTTCCAAGCTGCAAGCTGCAGGCATTAAGGTGCGCTTTGGTATTCATCCGGTGGCAGGGCGCTTACCGGGGCACATGAACGTATTACTGGCCGAAGCCAAGGTGTCTTACGATATTGTGCTGGAAATGGATGAAATTAATGAGGACTTCAGCGATACCGATACGGTATTGGTGATCGGCGCCAACGACACGGTTAACCCGTCGGCGGCGGAAGACCCCACCAGCCCCATTGCTGGCATGCCGGTGTTAGAAGTGTGGAAAGCTCAGCAGGTCGTCGTGTTTAAACGTTCCATGGGGACCGGTTATGCGGGCGTGCAAAACCCATTATTCTTTAAAGACAACAGCGTTATGTTGTTTGGTGATGCTAAAGACAGTGTGGAGCAGATCCTAAAAGCTTGGTAACAGGCAGCGACTTAGCCTTTAAAAGAAAGAGCAGCTTAGCTGCTCTTTTTATTTCACTTATCTATGTTTTAGTTAGATAGGACAAAGCAGCAGCGGGTGTTGGTGTTATTAGAGGCGCTGAGTATAATTCAGGTCATGTTTTTAAAAATTAATTTAATCGCTATTCATTGAATAGCTCATTAGCTAGTAGAGGATTTATGGAATATATATTTTTAGGCATAGCGCTGGTTATCTTATTTTGGGCGGTCACCGTTTATAACAAATTAGTGGCGCTAATCGAGGCCGTGCATAACTCAGAAAAAGAGATTTCGGTTCAGTTAGACAGACGCGGTAAGGTATTTGACAGTTTGATCGCTGCCGTTAATCGCTACCTAACCCATGAAAGTGAAGTGTTTACCAAGGTGACGGCCTTGCGCGCCCAAACGTTAGACTCGACTGCCTCGCCTGAAGCGGTGAAGCAGGCGCAGGATGAATTATCTAAAGTGGTGACGAGTGGCTCCATTAACATAGCGGTAGAAAGCTACCCGGAGCTTAAATCTGATCAAAATATGATGCAGCTGCAAGAAGAGATAGTGTCTACCGAGAATAAGTTATCGTTTGCCAAGAAAGCGTATAACAATGCTATTGAACGCTATAACGTCACCCGAAATAGCTTTCCAAATCTGGTGGTCGCTAATATCTTTTCGGATTTACAGCAAGATTTTGAGTATTGGTCTTTAGATGAAGCCAGCATTAAGACGGAAGAAGCCCGCCGTGTAGAGTTTTAATGACGTTATATTGTAAATGTAAGTTTAAATGTAAGTGTAAGTGTACGTAATGGCCCCGCAAGGGGCTTTTTATAATCAATTTTTATTGACGGTGCTCGACTATGGATTTTAGAGAGTCAATCAAGATTAATAACCGAAAAACTAAATTGGTAGTGGTGAGCTATATCGCCATCATGTTGCTGGTGGGCTTGTTAGCGGACATTGCTTTTCGGCCGTTATCCAATAATGGCTTGCTGTATGATATGCAGCTCTATATGACCTTTGCCGCCATCCCTTATATTACCTTGGGTATTATGGTGTGCACCTTGGTAGGTATTTTCATTATCAGCAAGTTCGGCCATAAGATGATGCTATCTGGCTCTCATTATCGAGAGTTAGACTCAGAAGGCGCGCTGTCTGTTCAAGATAAACAGCTAGTAAATATGGTTGAGGAGATGGCCATCAGCGCCAACCTAGGTTATTTACCGCGGGTGTTTGTCATGGAAAGCGCGCAAATGAACGCCTTTGCCGCGGGTTGGAATGCGAATAATGCCTTAGTGGCCGTGACGTCGGGATTATTGGCTAAGCTGACACGCAGTGAAGTGCAGGCCGTCATTGCTCATGAGATAGGTCATATATTGCACGGAGATTCTAAGCTGACCTTGTACGTGGGCATTTTAGCAAACGTTATCTTAACGCTGACTAATATCTTGGGCCGGTTATTTTTCTTTTCACGCAGCAGAAACAATAATGCTAACAAGGCCAAGCTGATCTTGATGGTTTTGAACTTAGTGCTGCCCATTATTACCCAAGTATTGTATTTGTATTTATCGCGCAGCCGCGAATACATGGCTGATGCGGCGGCGGTACAGCTTACCGGTGATAATCAAGCCATGATTTCGGCGTTACAGAAAATATCTGGCGATTATGAAGTGCATACAGATAATCGAGAAGAGTATGAGTCGTTTACCGAAAAATATCGTGCGGCGGCGTATATTTTTAGTAAAGGCGACTCTATTTTTTCTACCCATCCGACGATTGATAATAGGTTGAAAAAATTGCGCGGTGAATAGATGGGTTTCAGTCTTGCAAGCAAAAAAAGTGACACTCGAAGGCGAGTGTCACTGGCTGTGCAATAAATTAGCTTGGCCAAATACAGGGTAAAACGTTGTGTAACTTAGGCTGCAAATTAATAAGCTATAAAATTGAGCGCTATAAAAATTAAGAAATTACAGACTATTAATCTTAGTTACCGCGATAGGTAGAGAAGCCGTATGGGCTCAGCAACAGCGGAATATGGTAATGCTCTACGCTGGCATCGGCCGAGAAGATCACCGGTACTTCAGGGAAGAAGGTGGCGGTGTCATGCTTTTTAAACCAATCGCCGGTTTCAAAGGTAACGCGATACACGCCTTGTTCTAACTTCTTACCTTCTGGATACAAAGCAGGAATACGGCCTTGTTCGTTGGTCACACCCGTGTTTAGCTTGGTCCAGTTATCGCCATTTTGTTGCTCTAACACCACTTCCACACCCGGTGACGGCAAGCCATTTTCTAAATTAAGCACGTGTACGCTTAACGGATTGTCTGCCGCTATGGCAAAGTTTGCTGTGGTTGCTAACAAGGTGCCAGCCATCAAATATGCTAATTTTTTCATTTTATATCCTCATTAGGGGTTGAGTGCGAAAGGGCAATGTTAAGCGCGTCTTTCGGCATTGCTATTTATGTATACTGTTTGTCTGTGGTCATAATGCCTGTGACTTGCTATCAAACCCATTACCCTTAGATTACAAAGTTGTCATCTGGCTTAGTTGAGTTACGGCGCGACTAATAACGGTGTTAAAGTGAGTCATTAGCTTGCATAAGCAAACACAACTTTAGCCCAACGAAACAGACAAAAGTTAAGGGTAGCCATGAAAATTTTGATTGTCGAAGACGAAGCTAAAATCGCAGATTACTTAAAAAAAGGCTTTAGCGAATCGGGTTATTCGGTGGAGGTGGCTGTTGATGGCCGCGAAGGCGAATATCTGATTAATGAGGGTCAGTTTGACTTGATTATTCTCGACATCATGCTGCCCGGCCTTAATGGCTGGCAATTATTGGAAATTATTCGTCGCACTTCCAGTACGCCGGTGATTTTTCTCACCGCCCGCGATGCGGTAGAAGACAAGGTGCGCGGGCTAGAGCAGGGCGCCGATGATTATCTGGCCAAGCCCTTTTCCTTTGCCGAACTGCTGGCGCGTTCCCGCAAATTATTACAAAGAGCGCCGCTGCGGGAAATTACCCTCTATCAATTGGCGGACTTGCAGCTTGAGCCCTTAAGCCGTCGCGTTACACGTGCCGGTCAGCGTATCGAACTGACCAATAAAGAGTTTACTTTGCTGCAATTGCTGCTCAGTCACGAAGGCGAGGTAATGACCCGCACTTATATTGCCTCTCAGGTGTGGCACATGAACTTTGACAGCGACACCAATGTGGTGGACGTGGCCATACGTCGGCTGCGCGCTAAAATCGATGATGGCTTTGAGCTTAAATTAATCCACACAGTGCGTGGCATGGGCTATGTGTGTGAGCAGCGTTCGTGAGCCGCTGGCGCAAGTCGCTTAGCTTTAGGCTGGCATTGATGTTTGCCTTGGTCAGTACTTGCTTATTGGGTGGCATAGGTTTTTATTTGAATTACTCGCTGCAACGGGAATTAGCATGGCGTGACGATCAAAGTTTGCTGGGGCGGCTTGAGCATATTCAAGCGTTATTAGGCGGAAGCCAGAGTGTTACTGAGTTGCAAAGTCGGCCGCAATTGTATGCCAATATGTTGGGCAATCAAGACAGCCTGTTGTGGGTATTAGATGATGAGGGTAAGGCGCTTATTAGCGTCAATCCCAGCCAGTTGCCCTTGCCTCATTTAAGCGAAAGCCATGAGGCGCAATTGGGCTTTGATGATCAACAACAGGCACGCTTAGCGTGGCGTTATACCGAGCTCGATGGACAAAGCTTATTGTTAATTGCCGGCAAACTGTTGGCGCCACGCGAACAAATGCTCACCGCCTATCGGTTAAAGTTACTAATTACATTAGCGGTGGGCGCTTTGTTGGCTTTTGCGCTGGGGGCTGTGGTGAGCCGCCGTGGTTTGCAACCGGTACGCACCTTGGCACGTCAAGCTGAGTCGATTGATGTGCGCCGTTTGCACCTGCGCTTAGCAGATGCGGATTTGCCTACCGAGTTACAAGGGTTAGCACACAGCCTTAATCAGATGCTGGCGCGGTTAGAGGTTGGTTTTGGCCAGTTGTCGCGTTTCTCGGAAGATCTCGCTCATGAAATTCGTACCCCGTTAAGCAACTTAATGGGCCAAACCGAGCATACCTTGCGTAAAGAGCGGCCCTTGAGCGAATACGAAGTCTTGCTGGGGTCCCATCAAGAAGAGTATGAACGCTTGTCTCGCATGGTCGACAGTATGCTGTTTCTTGCCCGAACCGAGCAACCGCAAGCCTCCATTAAGCAAACGTGGGTCGACTTAAACGAGCTAATAGAACAACTGTGTGAGTACTTTGAGGGCATGGCCGAAGAGGCTGACATGGCGCTGCTTAACGAAGTAGGGCAGTCGGCTATGCCGGATGTAGAGGCGAAGCGAACGCTTACGTCTGAGGGGTTAGCCGCGCCTATAAAAGTATGGGCCGATGAAGACTTATTACGTCGTGCGCTCGCCAATCTTATGAGTAATGCGCTGCGTTACGGTGCTAAGGGCCAGCCGATCCGTATTAGCTGTGCTCACCAAAACCAACAGCTTGTTATACAGGTCAGTAATCAAGGAACTGCGATTGAGCCTGCGCAGCTTGCGCTGTTATTTGAGCGCTTTTATCGTTGCGATCCCTCGCGCGCTAATCGTGGGCAAACCGGTGGCTTGGGCTTGTCGATTGTGCGCTCTATTATGCAGTTGCATCAAGGTGAAGTGAGAGTAGAAAGCGATGCCCAAAGCACCCGCTTTATGCTGGTTTTTCCTAGCGAGCCAGTCTGATCTACTGAGCAAACGGCAAATTGTCGATACTAATCAGGCAATTAATGAGCATAAATGGACGGTCATCTTGCAACTGTGCTGCATTTCACTTAACTTTTAGGGCTTTATCTCGACTCATATTTTGATGTAAGGCCTTGCATGAACAGCTGGCGTAATACCTTCTCGCTGACCCTGCCGGTGATGATGGGCTATTTACCTTTAGGCGCCGTGTTTGGCGTGCTTTGGGTAGATGCCGCTCTCACTTGGTACTGGGCGCCTTTGATGAGCATGCTCGTCTATGCTGGCGCGCTGCAATATTTAGCGGTAGGCATGCTGGCGGCGGGCATAGGTTGGCTGGATTTAGCCGTGGCTTCGTTATTAGTTAATTTTCGTCATCTATTCTATGGTTTATCGCTCTATCATCTGTTGCCCAAAGGGCGACTTGGTCGCCCTTATTTTATATTCGGTATCACAGATGAAACCTACTCCTTATTAAGCGCATCAGGCCAAGTTAAAGACAGTAAAACCGCGCTGCAAATCGTCGCGCTCAATCAGGGCTATTGGATACTCGGCACCTTAATTGGCATGGTATTGGCGCGCGGTCTGCCGCCCGGTTTACAAGGCTTAGACTTTGCCTTAACCGCACTGTTTACCGTACTCGCAGTCGAACAAATTCGCGCCAAAAAAGACTGGTATGCGGTATTACTCGGGCTCTCCGCTGCGGCCGTAGTGGGTGTTTGGGTTAGTGAGTACTTCTTATTGGCTGCCTCCGTCATGTTGGTATTGGTATTACTGGCGTGGCCTGCATCAAGCAAGACTGCCGCTAACCAAGCCGGCGAGGAGGGGTTATGAGTGGGTTGGATTATTTAATAGCCGCTCTCATCATGGGTGCCGTCACCTTTGGCCTACGGGCTTTTCCCTTCGTGGCGCGCGGTGTTATTGCCCACCATAAACGTATTCAAATCTTAGGCCGTCGCTTACCTGTGGCCATGATGGTGCTGCTTACCTTATATGCCATGAATGTGCATAACTGGAACCAGCCCAGCGATGGTTACGCACAGCTGCTTGCCGTGGCCGTGGTGGCCGTCTTACAAATGTGGCGCCGCCAAGCTTTGCTCAGCATTTTAAGCGGCACGTTAGTCTACATGACGCTAGTTAACGGTTGGCTGAGTTAAAGGCGTGATGGATAACGCGGACCAGAAAAAATAGCGCCAAGCGCTAGCCGCTCATGCCTTCTTGATTAAGTCATATAAGGGTCACTCGGATTTAACAATAGCTCGCCATGCTGCAAGTCTCTCTTCAATGATAAGCGGCAGTGAGTATCAATGAATATCAAAACAGTCTGGCCGAGTGGCCTAGCGCTAATGTTTATGAGCAGTATGGCTGTGGCTAACGACGCGACTCCTGACTCGATTCCTGACACTGGGCTTTTCCCTAAATCGGCAGATATTATTCAGTTGAGTTTGAGTGATTTAAGGCCCACACAAGCTGTGGTTGGCTTTGATCAGATTTACTATAAATTAGGGCGCTTTCAATACGATCCCAAGAAGTTATTCGACGAAATCTGCGAAGTAAATGGCCAACAAGGGGTGTCCGATATTCCTGTCACTGCCAAGCCAAATGTGGCCGCAAGTTTTACCTGCAAGCAGCCGGTGGGCACTCATAAAGCTGACATGAAAACCGTAGTGCTGGCCCCCGATAATCAGTATTACCTGACCGATGGACACCATACGTTTAATGTTTTCTGGCAGATGCCCCAAGGCGGGCCCGATTTCAAGGTGCAGGTGCGAGTTGATAAAGACTACCGCAACCTCAAATCCATGGCGGACTTTTGGCAAACCATGGCCACCGATGGCCGTGTTTGGCTAGCCGATCAAGATGATAAACCCATTACGGCCGCCGAGCTGCCGCCCACGTTAGGCTTGGCGGGTTTTGGCAATGATCCATATCGAGCATTGATGTATTTTTCTCGGGAAGTGGGCTGGGATAAGCCGCAAGAACCAGTGCCTTTCTTAGAGTTTTATTGGGCAAAAGAGCTGCGCAAAGGCATAGATATTAATAATTTTGACCTCGATAACGCTCAAGGCTACGGCCAAGCGATTGCGGCCAGCAGCCAATATTTACTCAATGTGAGCACCAAGGATGTGGGTGGTTCAGGTTTGTCTGCTGAGGAAATGGGGGGCTTTGCGACGTTTCAACAAGCCGGATTAGATAAACTGTTACGTAAAGAAGGCAAAATTGATTATCTACTGCGCTACAAGACGGCCTCTAGCGGTAATGGTTTAGCGTACGATCAGGCGGTGAGTAACGCCGTAGGCGTGACTCAGCTAGACCCTCTGACCATCAAGGCTGAGCGCAGTTATCACGGCTTTCCCACCACAGTAGGCAGCAGTAATATTAATGCGATAGTAGAAATCCCTGCCGGTACAGTGGCTAAGTGGGAGTTAGACGGGGAAGACGATAGCCGCATTATTTGGGAACTGAAAAACGAGCGGCCGCGCATCGTTAATTACCTCGGTTACCCTGGAAATTACGGCACCATACCGCGCACCGCCTTACCTAAAGAGCTGGGTGGTGATGGAGATCCCTTGGACGTGTTGATTTTAGGCCAAGCTGTTTCACGGGGGGCGGTGGTCAGTGCACGCTTGATTGGCGTGATGGAAATGCTCGACGATGGCGAGCAGGACGATAAACTGATAGCAGTACTCACTCAAGACTCGCCGTTTGCGGACGTGCAGACCTTAGCGCAGTTAGAGGCTGATTTTCCTGGGGTGAAAGAGATAGTGAACACTTGGTTTAGCAGTTATAAAGGTGCAGACGCAGACATTAAAGTACTGGATTGGAAAGATGAGCAAGCGGCGCGCGCCATCTTGAAACAAGCGCAAGCTCAGTTTCAATAATTGGCTCATTATAGAGATAGTTATTTTTATTAGCGCTCCGTTATTTGCCTAACGGTTAACCTAGCCCTTTTAAACCTAGGCCGTTAAATCTAGCCCCGCCGAGTGGGGGGTTTTTATTTTTCATTCAGCATTCAGCATTCAGCATTCAGCATTCAAAATTCATCATTCGCGAAGCCGTCATAGGGTATAATTAAAATCCATTTATTTTGGATAGGATCTGCCATGACTGCTACTACTGTTTGGTCGCGTTTGCGTGCCACTTGTTTAACCCTGTTGTGCTTAGCCGGCAGTGCCGTGGCTCAGGCAGAGACCTTCGTGTTTACCGCCATTCCCGATCAAGATGAGCGCCACCTCACCGAGCGCTTTGGCAAGATAGCCGATTATTTGAGCGAAAAGCTGGGTGTAGACGTAAAATATTTACCCGTAAAAAGCTATCCCGCCGCAGTGAGCGCTTTTCGTAACGACCAAGTGCAGTTGGCCTGGTTTGGAGGCTTAACGGGCGTGCAAGCTCGCGAGTTGGTGCCTAATAGCGAGGCCATAGCCCAAGGTAAAGAAGATACCGAATTTGTAAGTTACATCATTGCTAACACCAGCACTGGTTTGGAAAGAAGTGAGCAGTTACCCGCAGAACTGGCCGGGAAACGCTTCACCTTTGGTGATAAGGGCTCAACCTCTGGTCGCCTAATGCCCGAATTCTTCTTGCGTGAGCATTATGGCAAGTCACCCGATGAGCTGTTCTCACGCGTAGGCTTCTCGGGCGATCATAATCGTACCTTGAGCTTGGTGCAGTCGGGCGCCTTCGAAGTGGGTGCGCTCAATTATGCGGTGTGGGATGCAGAGGTGGCCAAGGGCAACGTAGACGCCAATAAGGTGAAAGTGATTTGGGCCTCGCCCAGCTATCCAGATTATCAATGGACCATTCGTGGTGATGTAGATGCCCGTTTTGGTGCAGGTTTCAAAGACAAGGTACAAAAAGCCTTGTTAGAGATGACGGATCCTACCTTACTGGCCGCTTTTCCGCGTGCGGGTTTCGTGCCCGCCACCAACCAAGACTATGCACCTATTCGTGATACCGCCGTGGCCATTGGTTTAATGGACGCCGAGTGAGTACGAGTTGCAGCCCAAGCGTTAGCTCAGCTTCAAGCCTAAGCCCAGATCCGAGCCAACCGCTGTTTCGCTTTCAGCAACACAGCCTTGGCTATGGAGGCAAAACGGTACTGCATGAGCTGACGCTGGATATTCATCAAGGAGAACGCGTGGCCTTGCTGGGTAAATCCGGCAGCGGTAAGAGCACCTTGTTACGCCAATTGCGCGCGCAACAAGCAGAAAGTGTTGCTTGGTGCCCTCAGCAACCGGGGCTGGTGCCTATGTTGTCGGCCTTTCACAATATTTATATGGGCCGACTGAGCAGTCATTCGCTTTTGCATAACCTCGCCAATTTAGTGCGCCCCCAAGCTAAGCCGAAAGCAGAGATTGCCAAGCTGGCAGCGAGCTTAGGCTTAAGCGAGCAGCTCTGGCAACCGGCAGAGCTGTTATCGGGTGGTCAGCAAAGTCGGGTGAGTTTGGGCCGCGCCTTATATCAGCAAAGGCCCATTTTTATGGGTGATGAGCCGGTATCGGCCTTGGATGAACGCCAAGCGGATGCCTTGTTACAGTTATTAGGCACTCGTCATCACACCTTAGTCGTGGCGTTGCATAATCTTGAGCAAGCGCTCAGCCACTGCACCCGAATTATTGGCCTAGCCGATGGCCATGTGCTACTGGACGCTCCCGCTGCGAGCTTAACCAGCGCCGAGCTCGACACCTTATACCTCAATCTTTGATAGCTAACTCTTGATGCTTAACTTGTGAAATCCACTACGGGTCCTACTCGTGCCATGCTCAACACCAGCTTGCTGTTTGTGTTGCTGGCGCTGCTTTGCCTGCCTTGGGCCGACTTGTCCATTCAGGCCCTCGATCCTTGGCAAGAGCTAGCGCGCTTAGGTGCAGGCCTAGCCCAGCCCAGCTTACCCAGTTGGCACATCTTGGGCTCGGCCTTGGCTAATACCTTGGCGTTTGCCCTGCAAGGGGTGGCGTTGGGTGCCGTGGGGGGCTTATTGTTGGCGGCGGGGTATAGGCGGGCGGGCATTCGTCGCTTGGCGGCGGGCTTGCGTGCCGTACATGAATTATTTTGGGCTTTGCTGTTTATTCAGCTGCTCGGCATAGCGCCCCTGACGGGCGTATTAGCCATAGCGCTGCCTTATGCGGGCACCTTTGCTAAGGTATTTGGTGAGCTATTTGAAGAGGCAGATCCGGCGCCAGAGCAAGCGCTAGGGACTGAGTTAGGCACGAAAAACCAGCTTGATTGGTGTACTCGGCTTTGCTACGTGCAACTGCCCTTGTGCTGGCGCCCCATGGTGAGCTACTTTTGTTATCGGTTGGAGTGCGGTATTCGCAGCTCGGCGGTGTTGGGTTTTATCGGTTTGCCCACCTTGGGTTATCACCTAGAGTCGTTACTGCGCCAAGGCTATTACGCGGAGGCCGCCAGCTTTTTTTATGCGCTGGTGTTAGTGATTGCCACCATAAAATGGTGGTTGCGGCCTCGATTATTACTGGTGTATTTGGCTGCCGCTTTGTGGTGGCTGCCCCCTTACGCCAGCCTAAACTGGGCGCTCACAGTACGTTTTTTTACCCAAGACATCATTCCTGCACCGCTGCGCCGTGGCAACGTGGCCGAGCTGTGGCCTTGGCTGCAAGAGCTCATTAGCCAGCAAATATTGCCGGGGTTAGTGAATACGTTAGTATTGGCCCTCTTGGCATTAATCGTGATGGCCGTTTTGGCGCTGGTGTGGTTTCCGACTGTGTCGCGCCGCTTTGGTAACAGCGCCACGCGAGTGGGCAGCCATTGGGGGCTGGTGCTGATGCGGGCCTTGCCGGAATACCTGCTGGCTTTTATTGGCACCTTGTTCTTGGGGCCGAGCATGTTACCGGCCATCGCCGCTTTGGGGCTACATAATGGCGCCATAGTAGCGCACTTGCTGGGCCAGCAACTCAACACCTTAACCTTTCGCGAAGATGCACCTCATGGTTTGAATTTGTACTTTTTTGAGGTGTTGCCGCGGCTGTATCGACCTTTTATGGCCTACAGCCTGTACCGCTTTGAGAATATAGTGCGCGAAACCGCCATTCTCGGCATGTTGGGCATTCCTACCTTGGGCTTTTTCATCGACTCGGCGTTCAGTGAGTTTCGCCTCGACCGCGCAGTGGTGCTGTTACTGGTGTGTGCGGGATTAAACATAGTCGTGGATGCACTGGCCAGAAGACTCAGGCGCAGCTTACATTTGACGGGAGGCCAATCTATGGCGCCAAGCTCTCAGCGAGCCATCCCCAATCCTCAAGCATAAAAAACACCAAGCCTAAGGCTTGGTGTTTTTGTTTGAGGCTAAGCGCCCAGAGCTTGCTATTCGGCGCTGATGAGCTTTATAGCGCTTGTTATAGAACTTTTAGCGCGCTTCTTACAACACCAAGCCGCCGTCTATTTTCAGCACTTGGCCGGTAATATAGCGGGCGCGGTCACTGGCTAAAAACAGCACGCCATCGGCGATGTCTTGGGGCTGACCCAAGGCTCCCAGTGGAATGCGCGCCGCCATTTTTTGTAATACGGCTTCGGGTACGGCTTGGGTCATTTCGGTATTAATAAAACCGGGTGCAATGCAGTTAGCGCGAATTTGTGCGCCGCCATGTACCAATTCTTTGGCCCAGCCTTTGGTCATGGCAATAATACCGCCCTTGCTGGCCGCGTAGTTAGTTTGGCCAATATTACCATCTGTGCCCACCACAGACGAAATGCTCACTATGCTGCCTTTGGCTTGTGCCTTGATCAGAGGCAGCATGGCTTGGGTCATTAAAAATACCCCTTTTAAATTGACGTCTATCACCTGATCCCACTGGGCTTCTGTCATCTTGCCGAGCAGGGCATCGCGAGTAATACCGGCGTTATTCACCAAGACATCGAGGCGACCTTGTTCGTCCATAATGCGCTGGCGCAAGGTGTCGAGTGCAGCCGAGTCACACACATCCAGCGTAATGGCGGTGATATTGGGGTAATCGCTAATCCAGCTTTCTGCCGGCGCCATATTAATGTCGCAAGCATAAATGCGCTCTGCACCCGCCTGAGCTAAGGTTTCACTGATAGTGCGGCCCAAGCCTCTGGCGGCACCGGTTACCACACAAATTTTTTCCTGCATATCGTAATAAGTCGGCATCATCGTCATCCAATTAGAGTGAAAGGACGGCCTATGACGACCGCGCTAGCTAGAGTGTAACCTTAATTTTGCAGTGCATTGTTACTATATTCTTAAATAATCTTAATTCAGATCAAGCTATAACGTTTTAATTTTTTCGTTAAATTGATGTTTTTTGTGCTTTGCAGTAACTACCTGGCTTGGTTAACCGCGCCAAGAGGTGAGGGTGATGAAGGGAGAACGAGGTTGGTAGTATGAGATGGCTGCATGAGGGAACGTTAAAAACAACAAGGCCCGCACTGGGCGGGCCTTGTTAATCACGGTGTAACTTAATGGTGCAAGTAAGTTATTACTTACCGCTCCAAGCTGCAATCAGTTCACGTTCTTCTGCAGTCATTTGAGTTAAGTTGCCGAGCGGCATGTAGCTGTTAGCTACTACTTTTTGGACGTCAGCAGCATGTGCTAAAAGTTCAGCTTCTGTATCCAACATAATGCCCAGCGGTGCTGCGGTGAAACCCATCTTACCATCGAGCTCGGCGGCATGACACTGCACGCAACGGGTCTCCATGATGGCTTCAACTTGTGCCAAGGTCACTTCACCGTTAGCAGCAGGTGCTGCTGCGCCTTGCTCTGCAACTGTACCGTCTACAACTACTACGTCAGTATCGGTTGTTTCAGTAGTGACTGTGCTCTGAGTAACAGGTGCTGGCGTGCTAACGGCTTTCTTAGGTGCTGGAGCGCCTATCCAAACTGCAAGCAAAATTAACGCTACGCCGGCAATTGGATAGCCTGGGCGAATTTGACCGCGATGCATCAATACGAAGTACTGACGGATCAAAGCACCGGCAAAGATGAACAGTACCATCAGTACCCAAGATAATGGGTGGCTAAAGGTGAACGAGTAGTGGTTGCTCAGCATCAACAGTACTACAGGCAGTGTGAAGTAAGTGTTGTGTACTGAACGCTGTCTGCCGCGTAAACCGTCGATTGGGTTAGGCGCTTGACCGGCTTTCATGGCGTTAACCATGCGGCGCTGGCCTGGGATAATCCAGAAGAACACGTTTGCAGACATGGCAGTCGCCATTACGGCACCGGTCAGCAAGAAGGCAGCACGGCCAGCAAAGATGTGGGTGCTCAGGTAAGCCACGATCACCATCATGATACCAACGGCAACAGACAAGATGCCATCGCGAGTCATGTTAGGGCTAATACGCTTACACAATTCGTTGTAGACAATCCAACCTAAGGCCAAGAAGGCTAATGCAGCTATGTTGGCTTGAGTGCCAGTCATGTTAGCTGCCCATTCCCACGGGCTGTTGCGGTTAACTAGGTAAACGCCTGGCTTAGTCAGGTACAACAAGACGAACAAACCAAAGCCTGATAACCAAGTGGTGTAGGCCTTCCAGAATGACCAGTGCAGGTCTTCTGGCAGATCTGCAGGGCTAGTTGCGTACTTTTGGTTATGGTAGAAACCACCACCGTGTACGGCCCACATTTCACCATATACGCCTTTTTGCTTACAAGCTTCGCCTTTAGGCGGCTTCAAGCCGTTATCTAGCATAACGAAATAGATTGACTCACCCAGCCACGCAATGGCGGCGATGACGTGTAGCCATCTTACCAATAAGTTACCAAAATCCAGCAGATACGCTTCCATGGTCTTACCTTCTCTGTTTCATATTTATTAGTTAGGACCCTAGCGCATCGAAACAGGTGCCCAGCTTAAAGCTGAGGGCTGAGACCACATGCGCTGCCTTCTTGTGTGCAAATTGTGTACTTTTAAATTTCAAAATGTTGACAATTTGTGTGTAGATTTTTTTCAATTACGTGATGAATGTCAATGTCATTTAATCATTAAATTTTACAAAAAAGGTTGCAAAATTTAAATCGACACCAAATTGTTGTGTGAAGTCTTTGTTTATCAAAGGCTTACCTTTTTGTCTTGTTAGTCAGTAAAAACGCAACTCACGAGATAAAAAAACAATCAGCTAACATTCAGCGGCAACATCATATCGGATCTTGTGACCAAATGAGCATCTATTTTCTAAGAAATGTATATTAAATGCTAAATAGTTGATGCGAACTACTCGCATTTAAAAGTGTTAATATATATAGATCATGGACTTGCATCAGACATTTGGCGTGTTTGTCGGCCTTGTTTGAGCTTGAAACTGACGTACTCTAGCCGCTAATAAAGCATGCAAAGGCGCCGTTAAAAACTCAGGGTAGAGCCGATTGAACACATGACTGACACTTTCTAAGGTCGACAGCGCTTGGCCACCCGGCCCCTTGCGCATGGCATAGCCACTCTTTGGAGCCTGACTAAAGGTCAGCTTAGGCAAGTCATTTAGCCAAGGGTTAAGGTGTAACAACAGCCGAGTTTTTCGCCACGTTCCATCTAGCACAATAAGACCGCCAAGCTGTTTTTTTGCTTGCAGATTTTTTTCTTGAACGCCAGTTGACTGTGTATTTTCTGACAGCATGGCCCTTACCTGTTTACTGCAGAGCACATCCAAATCTACAGCGTTCGCGTCTGGGTAAAGCAGCCACCAGTGTCCGGTATTTAACGCAGTCGGCGGCGTGAGTTGTTCGCCCACCTCTATACCTATGTTGGACAGACACAATCGCAGCAAGGGCACTGTACTCTTGGCGTGTTTTGCTTCTAGTGGATGCTGATAAATAATGGTCGGCATGGGGCAGGGCTGAGGGTGCACATACGCACACAAGCAGGCCGCTTGTGGCAGCTGACAACCACAACAATAAACGCGAGACATTTTGCTAATTCAACCTATCACTTAATCAATAAAGTCTGCCTTATGATAACCACAAGGCAGGCGTTATGGCAGTAAAGGCGGTGGCGTGGCATTTTTAGCCGCGCAGGTTAGCGCTTAGCGTCACTCCCCCGTCCCGACATTACCATCTTCACACTCTCATCTCCGCACTCCGCTCTTCAGATGTCCTCCTAAACTGTCTCCGTCACTCCATTTTTAACTCTTGATTGAGGAATTGCCCCAGATCGGAGACAATAGCCGCCGTTTTATTCGTCGCTCCTTGAGTTGGCGCCTGTGAGGGCGTTTGACTCCTTCATCAAAGTAGAAGAAACCCGACCATGTCAGCACAGTCATTCTTGCAGGAAGTCGCCAAGCGCCGCACCTTTGCCATCATTTCTCACCCGGATGCGGGTAAGACCACCATCACCGAAAAGGTGCTGTTGCACGGGCACGCGATTAAAACCGCCGGTACCGTTAAAGGCCGTGGCTCCAACCAGCATGCTAAGTCTGACTGGATGGAGATGGAAAAAGAGCGGGGCATTTCGGTCACCACTTCTGTGATGCAGTTTCCCTATAATGACTGTTTGATCAATCTGCTCGATACCCCAGGTCACGAAGACTTCTCGGAAGATACTTACCGCACGCTCACCGCCGTGGATTCTTGCTTAATGGTGATTGATGGCGGTAAAGGCGTGGAAGACAGAACGCGTAAACTGATGGAAGTGACTCGTTTGCGCACCACGCCCATCATTACCTTTATCAATAAGCTGGACCGCGATATTCGCGACCCCATGGAACTGCTTGATGAAGTGGAGAATGAGCTCAACATCATGTGTGCGCCCATTACTTGGCCCATCGGCAGCGGCAAGTGGTTTAAAGGCGTGTATCACCTGAAAAACGATGAAATCACCCTGTATCAGCCGGGCATGGGGCATGCCATTCAAGAAGTGCGCGTTATCAAAGGCTTGGATAACCCGGCCTTAGCCGAGATTTTAGATGCCAAAGAACTTGCCGACTTGCGCGAAGAGCTGGAATTGGTAATAGGTGCCTCTAACGAGTTTGATCACGAACTGTTTTTAGCCGGTGAATTAACGCCCGTGTATTTTGGTACCGCGCTCGGTAACTTTGGTGTAGACCACGTGCTGGACGGCTTTAGCAAGTGGGCACCGGCACCGCAGCCGCGCACTGCCCATGAGCGTGAAGTTGAGGCTTGCGAAGATAAGTTCTCAGGCTTCGTGTTTAAAATTCAAGCCAACATGGATCCGCGCCACCGCGACCGTAT
>JAHLFI010000018.1 GCA_018883865.1 Candidatus Oceanisphaera merdipullorum | reverse complement strand
TCGAGAATTAAGCGTACCCGCAAGTCACCGTCATTTTCGTACAGCTCACCATGAGACAAAGCCTTAAAACGCAACTTATCCGCGGCATCGGCGGCATTAGACACCAGCTCGCGCAAGAAGACTTCTTTATTGGAATACAGGCTATGGGCCATCAGGTTGAGCAGTTGTTTAACTTCAGTTTGAAAACCATGAGTTTCGGTTTGCACAGCTTCTGACATCGAAATGTTCCTCGCTTGGGTTGAATGCATAAGAGTTGAATGCTTGGGTTAACAACTTAGACTTAGCTAATAGCTCAAAGATGGGGATGAGGCTGAAGATTTCAAGGGCAAGGATGAAAAAGGCAGTGCACCGTTATACTGTAAATTGAGAGCAGTAGGCGACTCTTAGCAACTGGTAAAGGTACCTCCTCGTTTAGCTCCACTATAAAAGAGATAAGCGCTGAGAGTAACTCAGCGCTTATTCGTTACTTAACTGACGCGCTTAACTCACATAGCTTGATATTGCACCACTCTATTACGGCCTTGGGCTTTGGCTTGATAGAGGGCTAAGTCGGCTTTTTTTAGTAAATCATCCAATTGTTGATCACTGTTATCCAGCATCCCTAAGCCGATGGACACGGTAATGCCTACCGACTCAGATTTTGCTTGTTCGCTCGCGTATTGATTTGATGCTTGGACCGGCACCCTGATTTGCTCCAGCTCATGGCGCAGTCGCTCGGCCACTTCTAACGCCACGGTTTGTGCCGTTTGCGTTAACACCACGGCGAACTCTTCGCCGCCAATGCGCCCAAACACATCGGTTTCTCGTAAGGTGTAAATTAAAGTGTTCGCTAAGGATTTTAATACCAAATCGCCCACGTCGTGACCGTAATTGTCATTCACGGCCTTAAAGTGGTCTGCATCTAACATCAACACCGCCAAAGGCTGCTGATAACGCTGCGCACGTTTAAGCTCTAGCTCGCCGCGCTCGTAGAAGTGGCGTCTATTACTGATGCCCGTCAGCTCATCGCGGTTGGCCAATAACGCTAACTTTTGCTCCAGCTCAATGCGCTTACTGATATCAAAGACACTGGTACGTGCAGCGGCAAAATGCCCTTGTTTATCTTTTAAGACGGTTACCGAGTTGGAAATATAAAAGGTGCTGCCGTCTTTACGCTGCATTTCTAATACTAAGTTATCGCCGCTAACACCCTCAGTAAAACTCGAAAAAAATGCCTGAAACTCTGCTTGGCTGGTCGGGGTTAACAAATGAATAAAGGGCTGATTGATGACTTCTTCTCGTTGATAACCCAGCCAGTCCAATTCGGTTTGATTAATGCGAGTCACCCGCCCTTGATTATCCAGGCTGTGATAACCGCAAGGTGCGTTGTCATAGAGATCATGGAGCACCTCATTGAGGCGCAGTGCTTCGCGCCGACGAGCGTCACGGTGGGTGGTCACAATGGCCGCCAACAAGGCCGCTCCGACTAAAAATAACACCAATAAGCTCAACAGCCACTTGCCCATGGTTTGATATAGAAATAAACGTTTTTGTATAAAATCATACGGCACAAAAATCACCAACTTCCAGTTGGTGTTCGCTACAGACTGTGGAGTGACTACCACATCATGCTCAGCCATAAAGTGGGTGGGCATGTTAGTGGCAAAACCAAAGGGCTGCAGGGTCTGAAAACGAAAGATCCCCGTTTTAGTTTCTATGATACCTGAGTCTAGATTCGCCACTGTGGGCCACACTTCTGGATACATGTTGGCAAAGGTGTGATCGGGCTTGCCTAAATCCGCCCCCCACTCATTACTGCGTTCATGATTACTCAGCCAATAGCCTTGGCCATCCAATAACATGCCTTGCTGATTAGCACGTTTCAGCATTTGCTTACGAAAATTGCCGAGCATGTTTTTGGCCAAATAATTTAATACCAAGACACCGGCGCGCTTGCCTTGATTATCGAATACCGACACAGAAAAACGTAACATAGGTTTATGAGGCAGCTCAATTTCGCCGTGCTCTATATTTAAGTCTAAGCGGGAGACAAATACTTCATCTGAGGCTAAGTCTTTGGCCTCGGTAAAATAATAACGGTCAGATTTATTTTGTAATTGATCTTGGGGAATAATCTCACCATGGCCGTTTTTGAGATCCACGCGTACCAATTCTTGGCCGTCATTATTCAGTAAACGGATTTGGTCGAAACGATGAAAAGCCGACGATACCTGCTGAAAATACAGCGCTAACTGCTGGCGCTGTGCCTCAGTGTTGTCAGTCACATAGTCTTTCACCCGTGCCGATTGCTTAAGCAAGTCCAACACATGCAGCTGCTCGTACATTTCTTGCTGGATTATTTGGCTGGCCACCACCATAGAGGTTTCTTCATTGGCCAGTATACGGTCTTTCACCCCTTGCTGATATTGCAGATACATAGGGTAAGTAATGGCAACCAATATCACGGACAACAAAGAAAGTAACAGCAAAAAACGCTTAAAAATCAATCTTTTCATAAAATGTCCGCGGAGAAGTGAATTGGCATGGGTCACGCTGTGATTGGCAGCAAACGCATGAGCGCGCATGCTAGCACAGGATTCGCTTATCGCTAACGCGGTGATAAAGTCGCCAGCAATAAGGTGGCGATGGCGGCTACGCCTAAGAGCACCAGATAAGTTTTTAAAATTTGTAAATGCCGGCTGCCTTTTAAATGGACTAAGGTAAAGGCGGTCACCGCTATGCCTAAGGCGCCCAAGATACCGGCATGAAACCAAAAATGCGGTAAGCTTAGCCATGCGGACCGCACCGTTACGTCATAATGTTTTAGGTAACCAAAATTTTGCTGGGGCCGACCGTAATGAAAAATAACTAATAGCAGAGCATACAAGGCCCAACCAAGCACCGTCATCATCAATAGCAGCTTACTTAGCCAATCAAAACGCCCTGATGCCATGTCTGCCTCCTGCGGCAATTTTTTGCTTGAGTCCTGAGTGTACACGGGTAACATTAGCCGTCTTATCTATATTCTATCGGCACTTGCCGATTAAGTTAACGCTGGAGAGCACCTTTACATGAGCCACGCATCCATTTCTGATGTGCTAGCGGGTAAATACCCGGTTGGCACCACCGTCACCGTTAAGGGCTGGATCCGCACCCGCCGCGATTCTAAAGCCGGCATTTCGTTTTTGGCCGTACACGATGGAAGCTGCTTTAATCCAGTGCAAGCCGTGGTACCTAATAGCGTGGCGAATTATCAGTCTGAAGTGGTACGCGTAACCACCGGCTGCTCGGTGGTCGTAACCGGCACTGTGGTTGCCTCTGAAGGCCAAGGTCAAGACTTTGAACTCCAAGCCACAGACGTAAAGGTGATCGGCTGGGTTGAAGATCCCGATAGCTACCCGATGGCCGCTAAGCGCCACTCCATCGAATATTTACGTGAATACGCACACCTTCGCCCTCGTACTAATATGATGGGTGCGGTAACCCGCGTACGTAACTGCTTGGGCCAAGCCATTCACCGATTCTTCCACGAAAATGGTTATGCTTGGGTGGCCACGCCGCTTATCACCGCCTCTGACTGTGAAGGCGCCGGTGAAATGTTCCGCGTGTCCACGCTGGATCTGGAAAACTTGCCGCGTACCGAGCAGGGCAAAGTCGACTTTAATGAAGACTTCTTCGGTAAAGAAACCTTCTTAACCGTATCTGGCCAGTTAAACGCCGAAGCCTACGCCTGTGCCATGAGCAAGGTCTATACCTTTGGGCCGACCTTTAGAGCCGAAAACTCCAACACCAGCCGTCACTTGGCAGAGTTTTGGATGATAGAGCCAGAAGTGGCGTTTGCCGACTTGGACGACGTGGCCAATTTGGCAGAAGCCATGCTGAAATACGTGTTTAATGCGGTATTAGAAGAGCGCATGGATGACATGGACTTCTTCGCCCAGCGTGTGGATAAAGAAGCCATCACTCGCCTGCAAGACTTTGTCGCCAAAGACTTCGCACAGGTGGATTACACCGACGCCATCGAGATTTTAAAAGCCAGCGGCAAGAAGTTTGAGTTCGCCGTGGAATGGGGCATAGACCTATCTTCTGAACATGAGCGTTATTTGGCCGAAGAGCACTTTAAGGCACCTGTGGTCGTTAAAAACTACCCGAAAGACATTAAGTCTTTCTACATGAAGTTAAACGCCGACGGCAAAACCGTGGCCGCCATGGATGTGTTAGCGCCGGGCATTGGCGAGATCATCGGTGGCTCACAGCGCGAAGAAGTACTGGAAGTGTTAGACGAGCGCATGGTGGCCATGGGCTTAAACCCGGCTGATTATGGATGGTATCGAGATCTCCGCCGCTACGGCACAGTGCCACACTCCGGCTTTGGTTTAGGCTTCGAGCGCTTGGTGGCCTACGTAACCGGCATGGGCAACGTACGCGATGTGATCCCCTTCCCGCGCACCCCGCGTCACGCCGACTTCTAAGCTTTTTCACGTTTAGCAAGTAACAGCCCCGCCTCGGCGGGGTTTTTTATGGCGGAAGTTCAGCCGCTAATCCAAAATACATCTAACCGAATACTCTTCGCCTAATCAGAAGCGCCTATCAAAGTCTCTAAATGCCAACCTCAGCTCAGCCACACCATGGCGACATACTTAGACCTCAAACTAGCGAGCAAACCAAAAGTTGCACCTCAGATGAATATTTCTTAATAGCGAGTTTATTTCAGTAATTTGACTGAGAACAAGTAGATAAAAAGCATTAAATATTAGCCTTACGGTATCCTTTATAGCATCATGCCCTCATACGGAACCACAATAACTGTAAGGTTACTGTCTAACGGATGCCCTTGGTTGTTCCACAATGGGGCTTCAATGCTGTTGCCGCAACACCGCGAGGATACTGCCATGAATCAACCCCCCCCTGCTGCTTCTCGCCGTCAAGAATGGCGCACCTTTTTATTATTAACCGTCGTGCTCATTCCCCTGCTCAGTGTACTGATTGTCGCAGGTTACGGCTTTAGCGTGTGGATCTGGCAAATACTGTTTGGCCCGCCCGGTCACGGTTAATGGCCACGGCTAATTCCCCCGATCTGCAGTTCCCCTTTTGAGGCGAGAATATTCATGCTGACTTTCATCAAAAAATTCTGGAATACCCTACGCCGGCCCTCGCTACACATCAGCTTGGGCGTGCTCACTATCGGCGGTTTTATTGCGGGCGTGATCTTTTGGGGTGGTTTTAATACCGCACTAGAAGCAACCAATACCGAGCAGTTTTGTATTAGTTGCCATGAGATGGAAAATAACGTCTATCAAGAACTGCAAGACACCATTCACTGGTCAAACCGCTCAGGTGTGCGCGCCACTTGCCCCGACTGCCACGTTCCGCACGAGTGGACCAATAAAATTGCCCGTAAGATGCAAGCCAGTAAAGAAGTATGGGGCAAAGTGTTTGGCACTATCGACACCCGTGAAAAGTTTCTCGATAAACGCTTGGAGTTAGCGCAGCACGAATGGGCGCGTTTTGCCGCTAACGGCTCCTTGGAGTGCCGAAATTGTCATGACTATAAGAGCATGAACTGGGACAAGATGTCTGATAAGGCCAAGCGCTTTATGAAGCCCGCCGCCGAGCGGGATCAAAGCTGCCTCGACTGCCATAAGGGCATAGCCCACCAATTACCCGCGACCATGGTATTTAAAGACCCGGCGCTCGACCAGCTCGAGCAACGCGCCCACGGCCTAAAGGTAAAAGACGGCGAACACTACTACGCAGTGAAGGCAATTACTCTATATCTCGACGAGGCGCTGACTCAAGAAGCTGGTGAGCTGGAAGCTGCGGCACCGGTCACCTTGATCAAGCACAAAGGTGACAAAATCCAAGTGGCGGTACCTTCTTGGCGCAAAACCCGCGGCTTTGGTCGGGTGTGGTATGAAGACTTCGGTATGAATATCCCGAACATGGTGCTGGATAAAGCCGTGGCACAAAATACAGAGCTGGTACAAATCACAGGTGAAACCAAAGAAGACCCACTGACTGGTTTGCCTTGGCAGCCAGTGAACATCGAGCTCTGGACTCATGCAGGAGCCCTGTTGCCCGATCCTGAAGATTTATGGGGCTATGCCCGCGATACCTATCGCAGCGGCTGCAGTGTCTGTCACTCGCAACCCGCCGAGGGGCACTTCGATGCCAATACGTGGCCGGGCATGTTTGCTGGCATGGTGGGCTTTACCAATATGGATGCGGACACCCAAGCACTGGTACTTAAGTACCTGCAAAAACATTCATCCGATTATGCCCCAGCGCACTAATTCATTTTGACGAGGCTGACATGACTATTTCACGCAGATATTTTCTTAAAGGCTTAGCTGCAAGTGCCTCCGCCGCCTTAATCGGTCAGAGTTTATTGGTACGCAGTGCTCACGCCGCCACCCAAAGCGCCAGCGTTTCCGCCGAAGGCGCTTGGCGCACGGCCGGATCGCATTGGGGCGCCATGCAAGCCTTGGTTAAAGGCGGTGTGGTGGAAGAAATAAAGCCCTTTGCACGGGATCAGTATCCCACCGACATGCTCAATGGCATCAAGGGCTTAATTTATAATCCGTCGCGCATTCGCTACCCCATGGCCCGCCTCGATTGGCTAAAAAAACGCGAGCACAGCGATCGCACGCAACGTGGTGACAACCGCTTCGTACGGTTAACCTGGGACGAAGCGCTCGATCTGTTTTATGAAGAGCTGGAGCGTGTGCAAACCACCTACGGGCCATCGGGTTTGTATGCTGGCGCAACGGGTTGGCGCCAAACCGGCCAGTTTCACAGTTGCGGCAGTCACATGCAGCGCGGCGTGAACTTACACGGTAACTTCGTTGATAAGGTAGGTGACTACTCTACCGGTGCTGGACAAGTGATCTTGCCCTATGTCATGGGCTCGACCGAAGTCTATGACCAAGGTACCTCTTGGCCGCTGATCTTAGAACATTCAGACACCATAGTGCTGTGGGCCAATGACCTGTATAAAAACCTGCAGGTAGGCTGGAATTGTGAAACCCATGGCTCTTACGAATATCTGGCCAAGCTAAAAGAGCACATTGCTGCTGGCAAAATTAAGGTCATTAGCGTCGATCCGGTGCAAAGCAAAACCCAGCAATATCTGGGCTGTGAGCAGCAATACATTAATCCGCAAAGCGACGTGGCCTTTATGCTGGCCTTGGCGCACACCCTTTATACCGAAAACCTGCACGACGAAGGGTTTCTCAATACCTACACCTTAGGCTTTGAGCCCTTTATCGAGTACGTGCTGGGCAAGGGTGAAGATAAGATCGAAAAAACGCCGGAATGGGCGACCCCTATCTGCGGCGTAACCCCAGAGCGCACCCGCGAATTTGCCCGTTTGTTGGCCAGCGGACGCACTCAGCTTATCTTCGGCTGGGCTATACAGCGCCAACAACACGGCGAGCAACCTTATTGGGCCGGAGCGGTATTGGCGGCCATGCTAGGCCAAATTGGCCTGCCTGGCGGCGGCATCAGCTATGCCCACCACTACAGCGGCATTGGCATTCCGCCCACGGGCGCCAGTGTGCCCGGTGGTTTTCCGCGTAACCTAGAGCCGGGGAAATTGCCCGAGCATCCCAGCACAGATTTTAAAGGCGCTAGCCCCATTATTCCGGTGGCCCGCTGGATTGACTGTATCCTCGAGCCGGGTGGCAAGCTGCAATATAACGGCGGTGAAGTCACCTATCCAGACATCAAAATGTGCATCTTCAGTGGCTGTAATCCCTGGCACCACCATCAGGATCACAACCGCATGAAGCGCGCCTTCTATGAGTTAGAAACTGTCGTCACCATAGATTATTCATGGAACGCCACCTGTCGTTTCTCAGACTTGGTATTGCCGGCTTGTACCCAATTTGAGCGCAATGACATAGACGTGTACGGCGGTTACTCCAAGACCGGCATCTTGGCCATGCACAAGCTCGTCGATCCGCTGTTTCACTCGCGTACCGACTTCGATATTTTCACCGATCTTTGCCGCCGTTACGGGCGCCATAAAGAATACACGCAGAATAAAGACGAATTTCAGTGGTTAAGGGAATTGTATAACGATTGCCGCAAAGCCAACGAAGGCAGCTACCCTATGCCGGACTTCGATAAATTTTGGGCTGACGGGTACGTGCATTTTGGCGAAGGTAAAAACTGGGTACGTCACGCCAGCTTTAGGGAAGATCCGGAAGTGAACGCGGTGGGTACGCCGTCGGGTTTCATCGAGATCAGCAGCCGCAAGATTGGCAGTTACGGCTATGACGACTGCCAACAGCACCCGATGTGGCTGGAGAAAACCGAACGCTCCCACGGCGGGCCAGGATCGGACCAGTATCCGCTTTGGTTGCAATCAGTGCATCCAGATAAACGCCTGCATTCGCAGATGTGTGAGTCTGATGAATATCGCGCGACTTACGCAGTGCAAGGCCGGGAGCCTGTGTATTTAAGCCCTGCAGATGCCAAACAGCGTGGCATTAACGACGGCGACTTGGTGCGGGTGTTTAATGACCGTGGCCAGTTATTGGCCGGGGCTGTGGTCTCAGATTTGTTTCCGGTGGGCGTGATCCGTATTCAAGAAGGCGCTTGGTATGGCCCGACCGATACCAGCATAGGCGCGCTCGATACTTACGGCGATCCAAACACCCTCACCTTGGATGTCGGTACCTCCCGTCTGGCCCAAGCGCCCAGCGCCAACACCTGTCTGGTGGAAATTGAAGTATTCACCGGTACTGTGCCGCCCGTGACGTCTTTTGGTGGCCCGACCTTGGTCAATGCCTAAGCCATGATAGGCTAGCTTTAAAGAATGAATGAGACTTGAGGAAAACATGACGTTACATGACAGCCCTACCTGCGAGCGTACCTTAACCCCAGAGCAGCAACTGGTCGGCGAGTATTACCAACATCAAGCCCTGCTCTGCCAGTGGTTTGCCACTCTATTAGCCGCTGAGCTGGATGAAGCGGGCGTCCGTGCCTATATGACTGGCGAAGCTGCGCCCTTGTTAGCAGACTTGGAAGGCATTCCCGAGCTGGCCCCGCCCGTGCAGCAACTAAGCCAAGCCATCAATACCTTAGGCCTATTCGAGCAGCCCAGATTAGAGCTGGCAGCGGACTTTGCCAGCTTATTTCTAGGTGATGCTCGACATAGCCCTGCCCCTTACGCTTCGCTATATCTGGATGAGGGGCGTTTTAGTGGTCCCAGCTTACAACGGATGCAAGCTCGTTTAGCCGCGATGGGCATGGCCGTGAGTGAGCAATTAACAGAACCGGCGGACCACTTGAGTATTATGTTGGATTACTTGGCTGAAAGTTATAGGCGGTTGGCGGCTAATCCTACGCCCACTGCGGAAGCTGAAGTAGCATATTTTGTGCGTGACGAGCTGGCAACTTGGTTGCCAGCATTGGCCAGTCGCTGTCAACAAGTCGACACCGCAAGTGCTTTTTATCCCGCGCTGTTAGCACTGATTGCCGCCTATTTTACCGATTGAGAGACATGAAAAGAACGCGCGGCCATATACTGTAAATTCAAAGACTAAAAGGGCCCGTCATGACGGGCCCTTTTAGTGACAAGCAACCGAGATTATTGTGAATCATGTCTTGTTTATGAAGGTTAAGGATATTAAACCAAGACACCAACTCGCGGGTTAAACCCAGTCGCAATGTTCAATGGCGCTAATGCTGTTACGTTAACCGTTAACCACACTAGGCTGACCTGCTATTGAAGCTTGCAAGACTTCGCTCATTGCCGCCGCCGGCATCGGCTTGGCAAGCAAATAACCTTGACCTAACTCGCAGCCTAATTGCTGTAATTTAACTGCTTGCTCAGCATCTTCTATGCCCTCGGCCACCACACTCATATCTAAGCTGTGCGCCAGTGAGATAATCGTTTTTACCAAATGATAAGCTCGCCGATCCGTGACCATATCCGCCACAAATGACTTGTCGATTTTTAGCTTATTCAGTGGCAATTGCCGTAAATGGCTAAAAGAGGAATAACCGGTGCCAAAGTCGTCCAGCGCTATCTCAATGCCTACCGCCCGCAGCTGTCTAAGCTGATCCTCAGAGCCCGCCGTATCCCACAAACTGGTGTCTTCGGTAATTTCTAACACTAAGGCTGCCGACTTAAGTTGGGTGAGGCGCAACACGCGGCGCACGGTATTCGCCAATTCGCCGTCCATAAAGATACTGGGGCTAATATTGACGTTTACTTTAAGCCGGTGATGACCGAGTTGGTGCCATTGTTGCGCCTGCGCGCAGGCACTCAGCAACACCCATTCATTAAGTCGATGAGCTAAGCCATGTTGCTCGGCAATCGCGATGACCTCCAGTGGCGGTACGGCGCCATATTCTAAGTGCGACCAACGCAGCAAGGCTTCTACAGACTCAATATGACCTGTTTTTAAACGATAGATAGGCTGGTAATGCAGCGTTAAGGCATCTTGTTCTATGGCGGCTTGCAAGGCAATGGCAAGCTTTTGGCGGCGTAAACGCTGCTCATCCATACCACTTTCATAGAGTTGCATAGACACTTGTCGATTATGCTTAGCGTTATACATTGCCGTATCCGCATGAGACAGCAGCTCGGCCACACTCCGTCCTTGGGCGGGATATAAACTGGTGCCAATGCAGGCCTGTGGCGACAAGCAACCGTCAGGCAAGGCCACATCACGGCCAATGGACTGCCACAGCTGAGTCGCCATGGCGCTGACATCTTGTCCTTGTGATAAGCGTTGTATGATCACAAATTCATCACCGCCTAACCGAGCTACATCCCCCTGCTTTGCGACCGTGTCACGTAAACGCTCGGCCACTATTTTGAGTAATTTATCGCCTACTTCATGGCCTAGGCTATCGTTAACGGCCTTAAAACTATCCAGATCCACCATGTGCACCGCCAAACGGCTGTGATGGCGATCCGCCCACTGCATGGCCTGTTTTATTAGCTGATAAAAATACATACGATTAGGCAGACCCGTCAGCATGTCGTGATAGGCCAGCTGGCGATTACGTCGATTTTCACGTACCAGCAGCCACATCATTAACACGCCACTGATCAACAGGCCCGCTAAATACAGGCTGGAGTAAAGTTTCGAGTCTTGGATGACATCTAATTGTCGCCACACATTTTCGCCCGAATAATTCTCGACGTTAATTCCTCGTGCTGAATGCTGAAAATGCGCCAATTCGGTGCGCAGCCCAGCTATCTCAACGCGATCTTGCTGGGTGAGCTTGTATACGCGGTCTTCCCACTGCTGCAGCTGGAATAACAGATCCTCAAGCATGGGTAAAACGCCAGGCTGCTCACGCAGTGGCCGACTTTCTTTACCCTCTAATAAGCTATTAACGCGACTCCAGAGCAATTCAAAACGCAGCTGTACATACGCTTCATCTTCCATCCCCGCTGCCAATGCAGTGAGTGCACGGTCAAATTTAACCGCTTCCATTTCCAACTCTGAGCTGCTCCAACTCACCGCCTTAATGGTGGCTGACACATGGCGCGCCACCTCAAAGTCGCGGTAGTAGCTATAGACTGCGCTAGCCCCGAACAACAAGGCAATAGCCAGCAAGGTCAGCAGTTTAATTTTATTCACCTATTGCACATCCAGGGTTCTGAGCTGCCAGATCAAGAGTTCGTGATAGCGTTTATTATCTAGTTGTTGTAAATCAGACAACGGCAGCATCAGCCAAGTCGGTCCCTTATCGCGAATACGCATCGGCTCACCATCCATACGGGTGGCCAGTAATAACGAGGCTAATTCTGGTGTGTCTGCATCAAATTCAGAAAAATATTCATTAAATGCCACGGCTCTAATGTGGGAGCCTTTGGCATCAATACGGTGTAATAAATCGTGTAATAACACACCACTAAATTGATGCTCGCCATTGGTCCAAGGCGTTTGAGTGCGAAATTCATGTTGAGGCAAACTGTCCAGCAGATCTAAATCAAACTCGGCTTGATCGCCTTGGCCCATGGCGCTGTTAGGCCCGGAATTGGTGATACCTATATTACCGGTAATGATCAACAGCACTCGCCCTTCGGGGCTCGGCAAAGGCTTAAGCGTCGACGCAGGATCCGCCGCCACGTTTAGTGCTCCGCCACACAACATCATCCCCAGCAACCAATAATAAGGTTTCAATAAGGGGGTAGCTCTGGTGTTAGTTATCGATTTGGTTAGCATCCTTTGCTCCCACGCTGACTCGATAGATAGACTCGATAGAGTATATAAAACATAGCAGGTTTTTTATCCGCGACCCCCTCATCTTGGGTGAATATTAAATCTGCGAATGGAAATTAAAAAATACTGCTGAAATAATTAGGCCCGAATAATTCGGGCCTAATTTAAAGTTTACAGACGATTCAAGGTGATACCTGACTCGGGTAACGCGGTTAAGGTTGCGCGCTGGTCGCGCACATAATCGCTAAAGGCATACGCCGGCGTGTCGCAGCTAACTTGCGCCTGCTGACAATTGAGGGCTTGATTAATGTACTGCACCTCAATCGCGCCTTGAATGTCTTTGCTCAAACGTGCCACCGGAAAAGCGGTTAATTTGCCATTCACATAGGCCAAATCGATACGATCTGTGGTCACTTGCTGCGCATCAAACAAGGTGTGCCAGCCCTCGTTACCGGAAGCATGGTAACCCGTTAGCGCCACTTGATACTGTTGATTAGGCACAATGCGCGTCCATTGACCATTGTGCACATACTCTATGCTGTTTAAATAACCCCGACCGCGGCTGGTTTCGTTAAATTGATAACGCAGGCCCGCCACATACGGAAAGTTACCGCCGTTAGCATCTGGGCTAATGGCGCCATTAATGGCTTCGAGCAATAAGCCAGCCACTTGACGGCCGCTTAACGATACCAAGCTGATGGGGTTGTTAGCAGGTAACAATTCCATGGCTATTTGGCCTGCTTTCAACACACCCACTTCAATATCTTGTTTGATGGCACTGGCCGCCACAATGGCAAAATCCGCTTGGCGTCCGGTCACAGACTGCACGCCTTGTGTATTTAACCAATATAGTTGGCTAGCCGCGACTAGAGGCGCTACTTGTGAGCCACTACCGGTCACAGGTAACAGGCGATGCGTTAAGGTTTGCGGCACCACACCTATCACCTTACCGTAGGCTTTTAATAACGCCGGCTGATATTCTTGGCCTATGTATTGCTGCAACGATTTATCCTCAGCCACGATAGCAATGTTGGCGGCACTGGCAATGGCGGCCTCTATGCTCGCTTGCTGTTGCTCGCTCACGCGTTGGTTGTCATTGCGATGCACATCTGTGTAAAACTGGGAACCCACTAACAGAGTGTTACCGCCTTCACACTGGCTAACACGGCCATCATAAGTAAAGGTCACAGTGACCTTACCCATGGCTTGGCCACGCTGGCCTGATTGCACCACGCACGTGCTACCCTGGCCATTAGGGTTGGTAAAACGCTGGGCATAAGGTGCATTCTTAGTGCCGCCCACATTAGTAAAATCACCCATCAGCTGCTCGGCGTGACCGCCGACTATCACATCAATACCGTTTACCTGCTGCGCCAGCTGCTGATCATGCGCTAACCCTAAATGCGTTAAGGCCACTATGTGGCTCACACCTTGCGCTTTAAGCTCGTTCACCATGCTTTGGGCGCTGCTCACTTCGTCAGCAAAGCTCAACTGACCCACATTGGCGCCCGTGCTCTTCATGTCTTGACGTACTAAGCCGAGCACTGCCACCACCGGATACTTACCGGCATCTTTAACGGTGGCCACTTGTTTTTTCTTATTGCCTTTAAAGACGTATAAAACGTAAGGCTTGATGTTTTCCACCGCGTTTAAATCCGCATCTTGACGCGCATCTAAGTTTGCAGCCAGTACCGGAAAGTTCAGCTGTTCAACAAAAGCGGCCAAATGCTTATTATCGAGCACAAATTCACGCTCGCCCAAAGTCATGGCGTCAAGCTGCATCCGGCTTAAGATGTCGGCGCTCATGGCGCCCTTATGTTGGGTAAAATACCCAGTGCCCTGCCACGCATCACCGGCGTGTAAGAATAAAAACGCCTGATCCTGTTCTTTCGCTTGCTCACGCAATTGATTGGCATAATTAACTAGGCGCGCACTGCCACCGGCTTTGGCATACACAGCACCATCGGCAAAGGTCAATCGTACGTCACTGGCATCAAAGTGAGCATGGGTATCATTAATATGTGCCACGGTCAGACTAAAAGGCTGGTTGGATTGAGAGCTAGCACAACCGGTTAGCGCTAAACCTAACAAGCTCGCCATCAGGGTTTTATTCATGTAACAGGACACTCCAGAAAGATAAAATAAAAAACGAGCAATGACACGCTAGGTTACGAATAAGCACCCAGCATTAACTACTAAACACCACGGTTTTACCCTGATGTAAGAATACGCGGCCTTCAATGTGCGCTTGCACTGCGCGAGCCAAGGTTCGGCACTCAATGTCACGGCCCTTGGCAATTAACTGCTCAGGATAATGACGGTGATCCACCACCTCCACCCCTTGGCTGATAATGGGGCCATCATCCAGCTGGTTATTAATATAATGCGCCGTGGCGCCCACTAATTTAACGCCTTTATCATAGGCCTGATGATAGGGGTGCTCGCCTTTAAAACCGGGCAATAACGAATGGTGAATATTAATGGCCTTGCCGGTGAGCGCCGTACATAACTCAGGGCTCAACATTTGCATATAGCGCGCCAACACCACTAAATCCGCTTGGCATTCGGTAATAATTTGGCGAATTTGCGCTTCTTGCTCCATTCGATTGCTATCGTCAACGGGCAGATGATAGAAAGGAATATGATGCCAATCGGCCAGCCGTTGCAAGTCCGGATGATTAGAGATAATGGCCGGAATTTCAATGGCTAATTGCCCGGTACGATAACGGTATAATAAATCATTTAAGCAATGATCCAATCGCGACACCATCACCACTACGTTTGGCCTAAGGCTGGCGGCTGTTAGCTGCCAGTGCATGGCGAATTGAGCGGCTCTGGGCGCGAGCCCGTCACTAAAGGCCGTCACATCAAAGGCCAATTCTGTAGGGGGGCGAAACTCCAAGCGCACAAAAAAATGCCCACTTTCGACATCATCGAAGGTTTGCATTTCTACCACGTGACACTGTCGCTCACACAAATAACGCGTCAACACATCCATGGTGCCGAGCGTGCTTGGGCAATGCGCGGTGAGATAGTAAGTATTTTTCGGCTTGGCCACAGTCGTGCTTCTCCCCTCATCGTAAATTACCCTTTTCAGGGGCCGCTATTTTGCGGCAAAGCCTTGATTGATACCAGCGCCGTCGTGCTAGCTCAGTGTTTTTTCCATAATAAAGCGGATAAATTCAATATCTTCTCTTTCAACCCGTTCTTGGGTTACCAAGCGATAGCCTCTTTGCTCAAATATGGGTCGCGATAAGACGCTGGCGTCGGTGCGCAAACACACCACACCGCGCCGCTTGGCTTCTTGTTCTATGTCCGCGCACAATCGCCCGGCAATGCCGCGCCCCGCGTGATCGCCTAACACATAGAGCAAGGCCAGATGATTGTCGGGATGCAAAGTGGCAAAAGCCACCGGTATCTGGTAACAAGCCATCACTCGGGTATAACCGGTGAGCACCAATGAGCGAAAGTCTGCCGCGTACACATAGGGAAAAGCCGCCCAAAATTCGACCTGCTCATCACTGTAACCACGACGCCCTTGGGCCATCACTGAGTCATGAAAAATCAACTCCAGACTGCTGAGGTCCGTGTCTTTAAAATCCCTAATCAGATACATAACGGCTCCGATGAATCCGATGAAATAGCCATACCGCGTGTTCTCAGTAATTGCGTAATAAAAACAGCCACAAGCGCAGTGGTTGTCAGATGCGACACCGGGCTTTTTACCAAGAGCGATGCCAAGTAAAACCGTTTAATGGCATAACGACTCGGCGCCCCCAAATATTAAGCAGCTAGCTAAAAACAGCCAGTGTGTAGTTACCTATTGGGCATGCACCAGAGGATTAAACAAAGGTTTGCTTAACGCTGACGCTATCGGCCGCTCACGGCAAAACTGAATGAACCGATCATAACAAAGCTTGGCACCACTATCCTGCTCTGAGACACATTTTTATGCTGCACTTTTTACCCCGTACTTTTACCCTACATTTTTGCCCTGTATCACAGAAACGCAACGGGCAGTGTTAGCCATCAATTTGTTCTGGCGTACCCTACAAGTTCAATAAACCCTAAGCAAATAACGTCAGACCTTTCCTTTTTATAGACATCAGATATGCTGCTGCCATGCTTTCTACAAACGATAGCCAGACTAAGTAGTACCCTAGTAATAAGCACCCTAACCTTGCTACGGGCTTACGCTTTTTTACGAACCTTAACCTGTTTACGAACCTTAACGATTAGAGGCTTCATGCTAAAACCATCTTATATCAGCGCGTTAGTGCTGGGCGCTATTCTGACTGGCTGTACTAGCCATGCCAATACAGCTGTTGCCAACGGGGAGTCGGCAACTAATGCTAGCAGCACTCAAACTGCGACCAAAGCCCCTGCACCTTCGACCAATGGGCCGCAAACTCGCCCGCCTACTGCCGCTGAGCTGGCAGACTTTAATGCTTGGCGCCAAGGTTTTCGTACTCGCGCGCTGGCCAACGGCATTCAGCCTGCCGTGTTCGATAGCGCCTTTAAAGATGTAAAACTGGATAACCAAGTGATCAAGCTCGATGGCAATCAGGCGGAATTTACCCGTCAAATTTGGGAATATCTGGACACCGCCACCTCAACGACCCGCGTCACTACCGGTCGCGAGAAATGGAAGTCGATGGAAAAAACCCTCAGCGCCATTGAAGCGCGCTATAACGTCGATGCCAAAGTCGTGGTGTCGGTGTGGGGCATGGAAACTAACTACGGCTCTTATCGCGGCAACACCAGTACCATAGCGGGCTTGGCTACCTTGGCCTTTGAAGGCCGCCGCCGTGATTTTGCCGAAGCTGAGTTAATGGGCGCGCTGAAGATTTTACAAGCCGGTGACGTAACGCCCGAACGCATGCGGGGCTCTTGGGCTGGCGCCATGGGCCACACCCAATTTATGCCCACCAGCTATTTGCAATACGCCCAAGACTTTAATGGCGACGGAAAACGCGACATCTGGTCTGAAGATCCCACAGATGCATTGGCCTCCACCGCTGCCTATTTAGCCCGCTTTGGCTGGCAACATGGCGCGCCTTGGGGGGTGGAAATCAAACTGCCAGCAGGCTTTGATTATGCCAGTGCCGCTCAAGATAACCGCCAGCCCGTGGCTTATTGGCGCGAGCGTGGCGTAAAAACGATGACCGGCCAAGCCTTGCCTGATTTTGGTGAGGCAGCCATCTTAGTGCCGGCGGGTGCGCATGGCCCTGTGTTTGCCATCTTTAAAAACTTTAACGTCATCCGCCGCTATAACAACGCCACCTCCTATGCCATGGCAGTGGGTCATTTAGCCGATAAACTGGATGGCGGCGGTGAATTTGTGGCGAAATGGCCCAGAGACGAGCGCGCTTTAAGCCGCAGTGAAAAAATAGCTCTGCAACAGGCGCTAACGGCTAAGGGCTTTAACACCCAAGGCGCTGACGGTGTGATTGGCCCTAATACCATTAACGCCATTCGTGCTTATCAACAGTCGACGCGCCAAGTGGCCGACGGCTACCCAAGCGCGCTCTTGTTAGAACAACTGAAACGTTAGAGCGACTTATTAAGCGTTAAAACGACTTAAGCGCCAAACCCCGAGTTTAAAACTCTGCGATAAACACGCCCCGCCTTTTGGTCTAACTAGCAAAAGGCGGGGCTTTTTTATTGGCGCTTAGTCTGCCCCAAGGGCTACTTAACATTTCTCATCCGTGGCCATAACAGCATGGATCTGCATTGACTTAACACACATCCCCCCTCGACTCGCCGTGTTTGCTTTTGCTGCAGCGGCGGCGAAAAATTTGTTATCATGCGCGCCTAATGCCATCGCCATGTCAATCTACTGATGGCGATCAATTTTTTATTAATACAGCGTTTGCGCTAAAGGAAAGAGCCGTTATGTCTCAGTTTGTAGTCTGTGCCCTCTATAAATTCGTCATCTTAAATAACCATGAAGCACTGCGCGAACCGCTGCAGTCCATGCTGGAAAGCCAGCATATTCGCGGTACTTTATTGCTGGCCAGTGAAGGCATCAACGGCACGGTTGCGGGCTCGCGTGACGCTATCAATCAGCTAAAAACGTGGTTTGAACAAGATGCGCGCTTTAAGGGCATCGACTACAAAGAGTCTGTCAGTGACGATCAGCCGTTTTACCGAACTAAGGTCAAACTTAAGCAGGAGATCGTTACCATGGGGGTCGAGGGCATAGATCCGCTACGCGTAGTCGGTACTTATGTGGCAGCGAAAGATTGGAACACGCTGATCTCAGATCCAGACGTTATCTTGGTCGATACCCGCAACGACTACGAAGTGGAAATCGGCACCTTTAAAGGCGCGCTCAACCCCAATACCGAGAGCTTTCGCGAGTTTCCTGAGTATGTAAAAAACAACTTAGATGCCAACAAGCACAAGAAAGTGGCCATGTTTTGCACCGGCGGTATTCGCTGTGAAAAAAGCACCGCTTATCTCAAAGAACAAGGTTTCGACGAGGTCTACCACCTGCATGGCGGCATCTTAAAATATTTAGAAGAAGTGCCGGCCGCAGAATCCTTATGGGAAGGCGAGTGTTTCGTGTTCGACAATCGGGTGACGGTGGATCACCAACTCCAGCCCGGCCAATACCAGCTCTGCTCAGCTTGTCGCGCACCGCTAGCGCCTGAAGAACTCGCCCATGTCCACTATCAAGCGGGCATCAGCTGCCATCATTGCCATGACAGCCACACGCCAGAGCAGCAGCAAAGATACGCCGAGCGTGAGCGCCAGCTGCAATTAGCCCAAGCACGCGGTGAAGCCCACATAGGTAGCGATGCAGTAGCCAATGCCGAACAAAGACGCGCCGACAAGCTGGCGCGCAAGCAACAACAGCAACAAAAAACACAGCGCTAAGCGGTCAGCCGTAAGCTGTCAGAAAGCGCTGTACTGAACCCAAGCAAGTCCGAAAACACCCTAGCAATACAGGGTGTTTATTTTTTAGCTGGCAGCTTATCGCTGACGGCTGACCGTTTGTGGAACGACTCATGCTCTGGATCCCTTTTACGCTGTTTGCCGCCCTCATGCAGGCGTGGCGCAATGCCTTTCAAAAGCAGCTAAGCCAAGACTTAGGCGCCACCAGCGTTACCTTGGCGCGCTTTATTCTGGCTGGCCCCTTGGCCGCGTTATATTTGTGGGGCTTATATCGCTGGCAACCCGCAGAAAAACTGCCGGACTTTTCCGCCCTGTTTGCCCTTTATATCGTGGCTGCGGCCGTCAGCCAAATTGTGGCCACCGCACTTATGGTGCGACTGTTTCAGGTGCGCAACTATGCAGTGGGCGTGGGACTGGCAAAAAGTGAAGCCATTTGGGCCGCCATCTTAGGCACGCTCTTTTTTGGCTCCCTGCTCAGCCCTTTGGGTTGGTTGGGCGTAGTCATCGGAGGGATAGCGGTAGTGATGTTAAGCGGCTTGCGTAACATTCACGGTGCCATCTCGCCTAAAACGTTAATTCTGGGCGTGGCCAGTGGCCTAACCTTTGCCCTCACCTCCCTTTGGGTACGCGAGGCCAGCCTGTTACTTGAACTGTCGTTCCCCTTCTCTGCGGCCTGGGTATTAGTGTTGGTGATCAGCCTGCAAACCCTATTGTTAGTAGGCTGGTTGGGCCTGCGCGACCCGCCGAGCTTAATCGGCTTGGCCAAGCTACCTAAATTAACGGCGCTGATCAGTATTTCCAGTTGTTTGGGCTCCATCGGCTGGTTCAGTGCCATGAGTCTGGAGAGCGTCGCCTTAGTGAAAACGCTCGGCCAAGTAGAGGTATTATTTACGTTATTGATTTCGGCGTATTACTTCAAAGCCAAACTGGCACAGCAGCACTACTTCGGCTTAGCGCTAATAGTGATCGCAGCGATATGTGTTATGTGGGCGTAAACACAGCGAGAAGTGATAAGTTTGAAGCCAGAAGGATAAAATAAAACACCAGACCTGTGGGTCAAAATTGGGATTTTTCCAGCTTTCAGCTTACGGCCTGTCTCTTAGTCACAAGTCAGTAAAGCACGAAGATGCCGAGGTTTGCCTCCGTCAACTCGCTTAAGCTGCCTCCATGCGGCGCTCGGCAAATGCCGTTGAGCGCCATGGACGGCGCGAGTGTCAACATTGCAGGAGTCTTTGTAGACCATGGTATTTGACGGTTGACTCCGACAATGCCCACGGCCTCTTCCGGTGATATTGAGCCAGCAGAGAGTACCAACAGCTAGCTTTGAGCCAAGTGGGAAGGTAGAGGGCGTCGGCTTGGCCGACCATCCGCGCCAAGGATGGCGCGGCTTGAGCTCCCAGGGATGGGTTTAGGCGAGTCGGAGGAGCGGTGCGCTCTGCCTGACATGCCATTAAGTACAACAAAAAGAGGTGACTAAGAGACAGGCCGTAAGCTGAAAGCTGGAAAAATCCCAATTTTGACCCACAGGTCTGGTGTTTTATTTTATCCTTCTGGCTTCAAACTTATCACTTCTCGCTGT
>JAHLFI010000017.1 GCA_018883865.1 Candidatus Oceanisphaera merdipullorum | reverse complement strand
TGCCTTTCTATGGTGACCCCGTTGGTCCTCTCGCATCAGAATCTTGTTTACTAGGCCAGGCCCGGAAGGGAGCAACCAAAGCAGGAACCTCCGAGTGCCGGGATGTGGCTGGCGGGGTTGCCACCCAAATTTCTTTTTGTCGCTTGCACCATAAGTTGACATATTTGCACTAATAGCCGACATACCCTGCCTTTGTAGTAACAAAACTACACTGAGTAGGTTTTTATATATATCGGCGCCGATTGAAACACTCCCCCGAAATAACCACCTTTGAAGCACAGCCATAAGGCTTTTTTATAGTTAATCCAGTAATCTGCTTCAGCCGGATTTGGACTCATACCACCATTGTGTTGATGAGGCCTCAATTGACTGTAATAACCGCTTCAATATGTCACTATGTGATGTTGTGCTTCAGATAATGACGGATAAGCATAGGTCGGCACTCATTCAACTTTTAAGTTTCTAAAGAATCGCTCCATCGGTCCATTGTCCCAGCAGTTTCCACGTCGACTCATGCTCGGTTTGATTTGCCGTTGCCAGAGCGTCTGCCGGAACTGTCGGCTTGAGTAATGACTTCCCTGATTACTATGGCACATCACATCCTTAGACCGCACACGACTTTCATCAGCCAATCTGTTTACGAGCAAATAAGTCCACCACCACGGCTAAATAAGCCCATCGATTGCCTGCCCAGCCATAGGTCCCCTCACCCCACCAGACACGATTAGGGACTTCAACATTAAACTGAGGATCTAACTCATTAGGGATCTCAATATGCGCATGATTTTCTTTCTTGTATCTGTGTCCGAGGATCTGAAAACTCACCAACCCCCGCTTTTTCATCAGACGACCTGCGCGATAGCGACTTAGAGGGGCATCTTGAGTCTTGGGCATCTGTGCAATACTTCGTGCGCCGGCTGAACTTCCCGTTTCCCGAAAGAGTTCTTTGCTCTTGGCTATTTCTTCAATATGTTTGGCGCATACCGGCTTGTGTGAACGTTGTTGCCAGTACTTAAAGCTGCTGCGATGTACATCGAACACGCTGCATAGTTTGCTGACAGGATAGTTCGTTTTGAATTTTTCAATTAGTGAGAATTGTTCAGGGCGTCATGGGGGTGTTTTTGGACGTCTCACCGTTGCGCAGCCGACCAACCCATGTATCCATCGTTGAATACCCCACACGCATCGCCTCAGCCGCCTGTCAAACCGTATAGTTTGGGTTTTGCTGTCATAGTGTCACCTACTCGTTTCTTGATGCATGATAGCACCTCTAATTAGGTGGCCAAATTCACTATGCCACTATAATTACGCTAAAGTTGAGTTGTGGTGACGCTTACGAACCAAATATTCATATGGGTGGGAAAGCCATGATATCTTACGAAACAGGCTTGTATGTGAGGATTGAAGAGATGCAAGGAGAACGGGCGCCTATGCCTAAACCTTTATCTAGCGGTTTTATTTCCAGTCAAGCATACCGAGTGTTGGGGATCCACAGCCCAGCGGAAACGTCAGACGCATATCTAATACTCAGTAATGAAAGAGATGAATTGTGGTTCATTTGTAATCGCCATCTGAGGACAGTCGCGATTTTGAAAAAAGGGCCTTTTAGATTACCCTTAGGGGTTCTATTAGATACTGAGCCGGACTCTTATTAAAATTAATATGCAAAAGTCCAGAATTATCTAATATATCACGCAGATTTTTACGGAGCAGAAAGGATTGTTTAATATCTGTTTTTATAAGTGACGTGTATAGGGTTTGGTTCTGTAATAGTCGTTTATATTTTTCCACACAGTATCTGCCATGTTAGGCCAATTATCCTTTTCCAAACCCGGAGCATTCTCTAACTGCTCCTTATTAACAGCTAATACAAAGCGCTTCTCAATGGTCTCCAGTGTCAACGCATTCCAAGGTACCGAAAACAGTTTGAACCTAGGCCCAAAAAGGCGCAAAACTCTAATACAGCGTAGCTGACATGGCCAGAGCGCATGCCGAGCATGATCTTGCTGTTCGTAACTGAACAGCAGATACGCGTTTATCCTATTCTGGATAATTTTAAATTGTTACATCGTTACTCAGGGGCAATCAGCCACTGAAATACATCTTCTTATACTTCACTAAATGTCGGTGTCAGCGCCGATGATTATTTTACTTCCTCCGTCCCGTTATTCTACCAACCCATTGTTATCATTCGGGAGCTGGGGAGATTAGTGACTCTCTATTCCCAAATGTTAACACTATGCGGCTGGGGGAGTTGATATTCCAGATGTGCTCAACATCCGCTGCGACATGCACTTGATAATCAATTTTTAAATCCAGGGCGGCGACGGAATGTAAGAGATTACGTATGGCACGCACTAAGGCGGCATTTGATAAGCTGCCAAAGCCGGCGCCCATTAGCTCCACGCCACTACTGCGAATAGCATTAGCCGATAGATTGAGTTCAGCTCCGGCCAGTGAGCCCACATTGATAAAGCGAATGCGCCGAGCTGCATCGTCTTGTTGCGCATATTTGGCTTGGCTAAGCACGCAGGCGGCGGGCTCTCCCCACAAATAATCCAGCACCACATCAACCCCGTGCTTGAAAACACGCTGTAGCTGCTGGGAAAAATCCGTGAGCTGCTCATCCATCACTAAGTATTCATCTGCGCCAAGCGCCAGTAAGTCGTTGCGGTGTTTTTCGCTGCGCCCAGTGGCGATAATGTGTGCGGCACCCAAATGTTTGGCAATTTGAATGGCCAGGCGACCTGAGGCGCCGGTCGCGCCATTGATCAGCACTGTCTCACCTTGGGCCAATTGGGTGCGCTCTGTGAGTGCGGCCCAAGATGACATGCCGGGGTTGGCGATGGCCGCGGCTAAATGAAGATCCAACTCAGTAGGTAATGTAATCAAGAGTTCAGGGGCCACATTCACATATTCGGCCATAGCGCCCACGGGGGAATGTGCGGATAAAAAATAGACCTTGGTGCCATCTTCTAAATGGCCAACGCCGTCGACCCCTGCCACAAACGGCGGAATATGGCGTACATAATGTTTGCCGCTGGCTTGCAGGCGCGCGAGCTGGCTGATAGCCACGCCACTGACTTTCACTAACATGCTGTCAGACTGAGCGACGGTTGGCTTAACCTCCAGATAGCGAGGAGTGTCTTGATACTGTGTTACTACCACGGCTTTCATCATTGATTTCCTTGATAGATTCAGCGCCCTAGGCCGTCGCTGCGTCTACCTGATCTTGATGGCAGCTTGGGCTGGCTGAGTCGGTATGGTACGAAATTCGTTATGGGTAGGGCGTTTGAAAGGCTTGCTTAATAAGGGGCCATTATCTGGTGTTGTTGGGTCACTGCGGCTGAGTATGACTTGGATACCCAGCCGCGGGAGGAAAAAAAATTAACGGCTGAGCTTCAGGGCCAACTTGGCCACGTGTTCGCCTTGATGGTGAGCTATGGCCAGCTCTCTGGCATCCGGTTGCCGAGAGCCATCGCCGCCCGCTATGGTCGAAGCACCGTAAGGCGTGCCGCCGCTCACTTGCGATACATCGAACAGGGCAGGATGACTATAACCAATGGGTACTATTACCATGCCGTGGTGGGCTAGGGTATTCCAGGTGGAAGTAATGGTGGTTTCCTGACCGCCTCCCGTACCCGTGGAGGTAAACACACTGGCCAGCTTGCCAATCAAGGCGCCTTTGGCCCACAAGCCGCCGGTCTGATCAAGGAAGTTACGCATTTGGCCGGACATATTACCAAAACGGGTTGGGGTACCAAAAATGATGGCATCGTAATCGGCTAACTCGGCTGGGCTGGCCACGGGTGCGACTTGGGCATCTTTACCACCGGCCGCTTTGAAAGCGTCTGCGGGCATGGTTTCCGGTACCCTTTTTAGGGTGACGTCGATGCCGGGTACGCTGGCCGCACCTTTCGCCACTTCGTTCGCCATGGTTTCTATGTGCCCGTACATTGAATGATACAGAACCAGTACTTTTGCCATTTTTTAATTCCTCATTATTGCATTGAATGACCTAGGATTAATGACCCTAGGTTGCTGCTCATCGGTTTCAATAGGCCCCCTGAAAGTAGCGCTCCGTTACTGTGTTCGTCAACCTCCTCAGAGTGTGCACCTGCGAAATATTCATCTAACGCGACTTAATTTTGGCGTTTTTTCCGGCTTGCCGCCGCTGCATAACCGAGAGTTAAGAGCGAATGATGAATAATGCGCTTCAGTAACTGGACTGCTCGTGAGGGCGCAGATCAAACAGCAGCACCTCCGCCTCGTGGCCGTCGCTAAAGTCGAGCTGTTGCACATCACGTACCCGCACGCCATCGCCGCCAGTCAGTCGTTGGCCGTTCACGGTCAGCTCGCCACGCACCAGATGGAGATAGGCATAGCGATCTTCGGGCAGCGTAATACTGTGTTGCTCTGCGCCATCGAACAAACCGGCGTACACCCGCACGTCCTGATGAATAGACAGCGATCCCTCTGCGCCGTCGGCAGACCCAATCAAACGCAAGCGGCCCCGTTTTTCGGCCTGCGGAAAGTGCTGCTGCTGGTAGCGTGGCGTTACGCCTTTACGATTAGGGACTATCCAAACTTGCAAAAAATGCACAGGGTCGCGTTGCGATGCGTTAAATTCGCTGTGCTGCACACCATGGCCGGCACTCATCAGCTGCACGTCACCGGGTCGTATGATGGAGCCTGTGCCCATAGAATCTTTATGTTCGAGCGCGCCCTCTAACACGTAGGAGAATATTTCCATGTCTTTGTGGTGGTGTGGCTCAAAGCCGGCCCCGGGCTGTACTTGGTCATCATTAATCACCAGCAAGTCGGAAAAACCGAGTTGCGCGGGATCGTAGTAATGACCGAAGGAAAAGCTGTGCCGGGAATTCAACCAGCCGAAGCTTGCCACGCCACGTTCAGCTGAGGGTCTGATTTCAAACATGTTCTTCTCCTACGAATGGGCTATGCAATCGGGACTTACGCCCCATCTTGGACTCTGCTTAAAAAGCTTAGTTCTTAATAGCTTCGAGTGAAACTGTGATGGTCACCTCATCACCCACGTGTGGTGCATATTGGCCGGCATTAAATTCGCTGCGCTTGATCACCGTCTTTGCATTGGCACCAATCGCCTCTTTTTCTAGCATAGGGTGCGGCATATTCACGAAGTGCGTGATATCCAAGGTCACTGGCTGAGTCACGCCTTTGATGGTGAGCTCGCCATTCGCTGCGACGGGTTGCTCGCCCTCGAACCGAATATCGCTGGCGGTGAAGGTGGCCGTGGGGAACTGGGCAGTATCGAGAAAATCAGTTCCTTGAATATGTTCGTTAAACAGCTCAAAGCCGGTATCGACCGAGGTCATGTCAATCTCGATGTCGATTTTTCCGGTCTTGGCGGCTTTATCCAGCACTACTGTGCCCGTAGTGTGATTGAAGCGGCTGAGCTGGGTCGACATGCCAAAGTGGCTATAGGAAAAACTCGGGAATGTGTGGCTGTTATCAATCATATAGGTTTCTGGTGCAGCAAAAGCAGGCGTGGCGGCTAAGGTGGCGGTGCCTGCTAGCAGCAGGGCGGCAGTTAAAGAAGGTAAGCGCTTCATAGTGTCTTCCAATAAAAAGTGATTAAGGGCTCCCCAGTGGGGAAAATAAGCGACGAACAGAGCTTATTACTTTTTGTTGGTGCTAAATAGTGGATAATCGAGAATAGTCAATTGACTTAGGAAGCAACAATGAACTTACTCGAAGCCATGAGGCTGTTTGTGCGAGTGGCCGAGCTGGGCAGTTTTGCGGCCGCCGCCGGTCAGTTAGGAGCGGCGCGTTCTGTGGTAACTCGCCAAATTGCGGCACTGGAAGCGCACTTGGGCATTAAGCTGATGATCCGCAGCACCCGCCAGCTGTCATTAACCTCGGCGGGTAGCGCCTATTTAGAAAAATGTCGCTTGATTTTGGACTTGGTGCAAGAAGCAGAAACCGAGGTGATGGAAGAACGGCTCACACCCAGTGGCCAGTTGCGCGTTAGTTTGCCGCTTAGTTACGGTTTACGTTGCTTAATGCCGCTGCTGCTGGAATTTTCCCAAATCTATCCTGAAATCAGTTTTGTGATGGACTTTAGCGATCGGCAATTGCACTTAATTGAAGAGGGTATAGATCTGTCTATCCGCGTGACCAGCCAGTTGGCGCCTGGTGAAATTGTGCGCCGCCTCGGGCACAGCCGGTTATTAACCGTGGCGGCGCCTCAGTATTTAGCTGTGCATGGCCGTCCTTTAACACCCAGCGATTTAAGCGAGCATGCCTGTTTGGGCTATGCCAGTGAGGTTAAAATCAGTCCTTGGACGTTTGAGGTAGCTGGCAATATCGAGTCCTGTTACGTGCCGTTACGGCTGCAAGCCAATAATGGCGATGCCTTGGCCGCAGCAGCGGTGCAGGGCATGGGCATAGCACGCTTACCGGAATTTATTGTGGCAGAGCTGCTGGCCGCGCAGCAGTTAGAGGTGTTGTTGGCCGACTATGAGGCACAACCGTTAGGGATTTATGCGGTGCTGCCGAGCAATCGCTATATTCCCCATCGCGTACGGGTGCTGATTGATTTTTTATCAGACAAGCTAATGGACATGAAGCAGTAGCCAGTGGTGCGGAAATCGGTACTCTGAGCGCGGTCTCTTAAGGCTAAATGTTTTTAGTGTTATCGGTTGTGTGGCTGTTCGCTAAGTCTTGCCACGTGGCTAACTCACTGCGTCATCGATTGAACCAAGTCTCTGGCGATGGAACTTATGGTACGCGCAACGGCATCATTTACTGCTCAAAAAGGCAGTGCTGCCACTATCTCAGCGCGTAACAATGCCGGTTGTTGGAAAGAAGGTCATCTAAGAAGCGAGCAACTGTCTGCACTGATCACCATAATCTGACGTAGCCTGCCTCGGTAGTCATCAAACTCGTACAAGCTGGTGTTGAGTCGTTGGCGTCGATTGAAGCACTGCTCTGTAAAAAACCTTTTCCCTTCCCAATTCCAATTCCCAATTCGCAAGTAGTAAGTCCAAATCAGGTTTTACGTTTGAATCATATTGTGGGTTTGATACCTTTTCATCTTGAATACCTTCCATAAATACTCTCTGTAATTACTCCACATAAATAATCGTATCAGCGTGTCATCGCTATTTTTCTAAGCAATTTATTTAGGTGAAGTGCAAGCGTACATGATGGGCATTAACCCATAGCCCTTTTTTTGGGGACAACGGGGGAGCTTTGTTCTCAACTTAATACCCACTTTATTAAATTGCGTCTACAGTAGATTGCAGTGTGCAAGGGAAACTCAGGATGAGTGTTGCTCACTCACTAAAAGATATCGCCCAAGTATGCACAATGGAGTGTGTAATGCGTCTTCTCATCTGGATATCGTTACTGCTACCCAACCTGTTTTCTCAGGTGGGTGCAGCAGAGCGTACGCCCAAGTCCATCGCTTTCTATTACAACAGTATTAATTCAGTGCGTGAGCTGATGACTTATGACAGGGTGGTGGTGACGCCTAATTTGATCTCCCAGCAACAGATAGCAAGCTTACATCAAGCTGGCACCCAAGTTTTTGCCTACCTCAGTATCGGTGAATATGACGGCAAAACGCTGCCGCCGTCTTTGTCCGATGCTTCCTCAGTACAAAATGCCAGTTGGCAAAGTCATGTGATGGACTTGTCTGCCATCGAGTGGCAGGAGCATATTGCCGCACTTGCCGCTCAGTATATGCGGCAAGGCTTTGATGGTCTCTTTCTTGACACCCTCGACAGCTATCAACTGTTTGCTGAGCAAGCCGCGCACAAAACTAAGCAACAGCAGGAGCTGGTAAAAATCATCCATGATTTGGCCGCGATCAAGCCTGCACCCATCTTGATACTTAATCGAGGCTTTGAGGTGTTGGAGCCGCTGAGTGGCGTTGTTCATGCTGTGGCAGCGGAGTCTCTTTATCACGCTTACTCTCCACTTAGTGACCATTATCGAAACGTGAATGCAGAGGACCAAGCATGGCTGAGACTGCAATTAAACAGGGTCAAGGCACTGGGTTTGGAAGTTATGGTAATTGATTATATTCCTGAAAATGATCGAGGTGCGCAAAAGCAAGCGGCCCTACGTTTACTTAACGAAGGCTATACCCCCTATGTTAGTGACGGCCTCCTGTATCAGTTTGGCGTTAGCACCGTCAAGCCACTGGCGAGACACCTACCCGAATTTTTCGATGGCAGACAAGATACCCACCCTTGAGCCCTTAATAATGATTGTTTGGCCATGGCTGAGGCTAGGAGTCTGACCTTGGTTGCAGCGGTGCGGCATTAATAATGCAGTCACAAACTCGCGCCCCTGACATCCCGTTTTATCTGTGTTGACGAGTGACACTAAGATTTAATTGAAACGCTAATAATTAATAATAAAAACAACTGACGACGAGAAATAAATGGAATTATTTTCTAAACGCGTCCTTGAACACGAGCCAAGTAACGGCCGGCTGCATTTATTAAATCGCCGCACTTTGACAGTGCTGGCGATCATTATTATTTGGCTGTTGTGGTTATTGGCGCCCAGTCAGAGCAGGCTAGTACAGCTCTTGCACCATACAAGCTCACCACAGGTATCGCAGATTTTTTTACAACAACTGCATGCTAGAGACCCCGAAAACGGTGAGCTGAGTAAATTATTGATCGATAATTACGCGCAACTGGGTGAGCTAGACGAGGCCATTGCATTGGCCGGATCAATCCTTGATAAAGATAGCTCGGCACCCGACCGGTCCCTGATCACGACCTACGCCAAGTTATTGCAGAATAAGTATCATCAAGCTAAAAGTACGCCAGCAACAGAACAGCAAGCCGTCGCGTTAGAAACTGAGCATAAGCTTCAACAATTTTTAGCTGGAATAGCCTCCCCGACCGAGGTGATGGATGCCAGAACACTGGCGGATATCGCGATTTCGGTATCAATGACAGCCAAAGGGCTTGAGTTGTTGTTGCCTCATTTAGAAAGCGGGCACACCAGTCATCAGGAGCTAGTGACGCTGTCACTGCAAAGCGCCAACTACGAGCAGGCTGTATACCTGCAACAGGCTGCGTTTCAGCAAGCCCCCACCTTAGAAACAGCCACGCGACTGCTAGATGTGTATCTGAGCACAGGGCAAACGCAGCTAAGCCAAGAATTTATTGCCAATTATCAGGGAGAGTTAAGCCAGAATCTGGATTATCTGCGCCTGACTATCAATCATTCCCGTGCTATCGGCAATACCGATACGGCACTGCTTCAGTCAAAAAAATTACTGCCCCTCACCCCGAGCAATGCTTTGAAAGTGTCTACCGCCGAGCTGGCTATTGCCAGTGGCGATTTTAAATTGGCCACCGCTTTGCTTATGGAGGTCAGCGAGGCAGAAGACTCGGCTACCCACCTTGCTCAATTACATGCTTTATACCGTTGGCAAGGCGATATTGCTGGCGCATCAGCAATCAGCCGGCGGTTGCTGGCGCACGGCGCGAAGCCGGCGCAATTGCGCGAAGGCATAGCCGATGCCAAGTACCTTGGGGATGTTCCGCTTGAGAGTCTTTATTATCAAAAATTGGCGCAAAAAAATCAGCTTAACGTAGCTGAATATGATGAGGGGCTGAACGCCATAGTACAGGCGCAGGGGGTGCTGGCGGCGCTGCACAGCGCACAAGAGTTGGCGACGTTAAGGCCCCATGATACTGGACTCATCATGCATCAGGCGCGCCTTTATAGGAGTTTGGGTGATGACCGTAACGTCATCAAACAGTGGCATAAATTGGCGGCATTACGCGAGCCCACGCCCACAGAAGCCTTCCTTTTTGCTCATGCCTACATCAAGAGCGGTCAAGCTAAGCCTGCACTGCAGGTGCTAACCTCGCCGAGCCATTGGTTGCAGGGCGAGGATGATTATCTCAGCACGGTGGCAGCCTTGGCATGGGAAACCCAGCAGCCCGAGTTTGCGCAAGAGGCCAATGAACAATTGGTGGCTCGAGTCAGTGATAAGCTGGATATGTATCGTTATTTAAGGCGCAGTGAACCGCTAAAGTCCGATGCAGACCTACAGCAATTACTCGGGCTTTATCAAGCTAAAGGGAATAGCGGCCCCTTAGTGGCGGCGATTCAGGCCAGTTTGGATAATGAGGATTCGAAAATCTTTGCTCAGCTGGTCGAATTTGCAAGTGCAGACTCGACGCTGACAAATAACACCGCAGTCTTATTGTATCGAGCCAAATTAGCCCAAGACACTCAGCAGAACCATGCCGCTATGGCGCTTTACCGTCAAATACTCGTGCTAGCACCCGATAATGAGTGGGCGATTAATGGCTTACTGTGGCTGGCCATTGATACCCAAGATCACGCCGTGATGGCCGAAATCTATGAGCAATTTCGTCACACCGAACAAGATAAGAGTGCTTTTTGGCTGACGTTTGCCACAGCGGCCCAGCAGCTGGGCCGACTTGAGGAAGCCAACCTTTGGTACCAGCGTGTATTGCTGAATAATGATCATCATAGTGAGCCGCAGGCGGCGGTATTACTGAATTACGCCACGCTACTGGATAAACAGGGTGAGCAAGAAAAAGCGCAGCGGATACGCCAATACCTTGCCAGTCAGCTAAGCGAACAATTGCTGTTATTGCCTGAGGGAGACATCTCCTATCGCTCTTTAGTGGCTTTGTTTGTCGGGGAGGGGAAGGCGCTGCAACTTTCCGAGCAAGCGCTAATCCATCAGCCGTCTCAAACGCCTAACCAGGCTCGAGTCCAAGAGCTGTTTGGTTATTATCTGGCGCAGGGCAAGCCGGACAGCGTGCAGGCGTGGCATCAAGATGCCGCCTTTAGTGATTATGCCTTACCGGACTGGCAAAAACTGGCGTTGGCTATTCGAGGCAAAGACCAAGCGGTCATGCAAGCTTTGTTGGAAGAATCCCTTTCGCTTTCGGTGGCCGACCGAAATACCGCTTGGCAGTTAACGGGCCAGCAGGCCGCGGCTTGGCAACAGGGAGAAGCGCTGCTCGGTAAGCTGATCGATCCAAAAGCCGAGCGGCAATTGCGCCAAACATATGTGGGCTTGCATCCCGACCAAGTCACTGGGATTAGCACTCGCGCCGCTCATAACACCGAATGGGACATCACCCGTTACAGCCTTAATTATTTTGCGCCTTATCAGCCAGACAGTTGGCTGCAAGGCCACTGGCGTTTGGGCACAGATCTGCAAACCTCGACCATGCCGGCTCAGCTGTTAGGTCTTGAGCGAAAGGACGAAACCCGTCTGCGCGCTGGCACGCTTTATCTAAATCCATTTGCACAAGCCGCGTTTTTTAACCATCAAGATAGCCGCTGGTCGTTTGGCATTGATGTGGCCGATGGCCTTGGCGAGCAGCGCTTAGGGTTAGCGACCGAGTATCTGCAGCGCTTGAATGAGGACTGGGCTGTTTCACTGCGTTTGGCCCTTAACGCGCCCGTTGAAACCAGTCAACTGCTGACGCTCACCGGTAAAGACAACACCGCCGGTCTCGGTTTTAGTTACCAGCCCACACCTCGTGAAGCCCTCTCGGCTCAGTTTGACTGGCATGACATTAGCAACCGCTTTGGTGACGACATAGCGCAAGGCTGGAGCCTTAACGTGCGGGCCAGTGAGCAATTGTTTTTTAACGATCCCGCTTGGCAAGTCTATACCAGTCTCGCCATGCAACAGCTTGAGCTGAGTGATGGGCCGCTGGATGGCATTAATAATGAGCTGCAAGGCCGGGCTGTGCTCACCAGTGGTGACTTTGTCAGTGAAGACTACCAGCGTTTGGCTCTGGGCCAGCGGTTGTGGCATGGCACGCCGGGTTTGCCAGGGCCCACAGTGCCAGCGCCCAGTTACTGGTTAGATACTTCCCTTGGTTACAACATCACGGCTCAGCAGCCCGATATCGCCGTGTCGGCGGGCTTGGGCGTGGAAGTGCTTGGTAATGATGAGGTCTCGCTGTCGGTCGACTGGCAGAGTCAGGATCAGAACGGGGATCAAGCTTTGATTTTTTCGTTGGGTTATTCCTATCGTTTTTAAGGGCGCAAAACTATGCAAATACAGACGCAAACACACATACAAAAAAATACCAAGCACATCATAAAAGCCACCTGGTTACTTGCAGCAAGCTTGGCGCTGGTTGCCTGTGCTCATTATCAGGTGCCCGCCAGCCCAACGTTTGCGGCCAATAGCCGCTGGGCGGTGATGCCGATGATTAATAACTCCAATACGCCGTTGGCGGCGGAAAAAGTCGAGCAAATTCTCGGGTCTGCGCTTTATGCAAAGGGCATTAACGCTACCTTTTATCCCGCCAGCCAAGCCAACGACTTAGCCAGTATTCTTGACAGTCATGCTCGGCAAAAAAAGGCTCAGGCTTGGCTGGATAGCCAGCAGTTTGATTACGTGATCACCGGCTCAGTGGAAGAATGGCATTACAAGAGTGGTTTGGATGGAGAGCCTGCGGTAGGCATTACGCTGCATGTGCAATCTGCGGTCGATCATGTCACCCAATGGCGAGCGAGTGGTGCGCAAAGCGGCTGGGGGCGAGAGAGTGTGAGTGGCGTGGGCCAAAAAGTGATTAATGAATTACTGAAAGGCTTAAATGTTGAACAAAACCAATAAGATAAAGGTTGAGAATAGCCTATGAGCACTGTGCGAAAGCGGTTAGCGTTAGGTTTTAAACGCCACGGTATGGCATGGCTAGAGACCTGTGTGGTCGCAGTCATTGCCCTTTATGTTTGGTTACAAACGGGTGGCACCCAGCTTGCCTCTGCTCCGTTATTTTTCTGGCCTTTGCTTGGGCCTTTGCTGGTGGCATTACGTTATGGTTTTGCTAAAGGGGTGAGCTGCGTGCTCTTGATGCTGGCGGGGATGGCAAGCGTGATGAACAGTCAAGGAGATCTGGCCCTTTTTCCCCTTTCAATCGCGGCGGGGTTGTTGCTGGTCGCTATGTTGGTGGGGGAATTTCATGACCATTGGCAGAAGTTGAACAATAAACGTTTTCTTGAGCACAAGGAGATGAGGAACAAGTTGGAGAGCTTTACCCAAAACTACCATTTACTCAACGTTTCCCATGATAAGTTGGAGCAAAGAGCGGCGGGGCAGACCGTCAGCCTGCGCGCCAGTATTAGCGCGCTGCAGCAGCTAGTAATCGCACCTTGCGGCAACCGCTTTAATAAACTCGGACAACCGATCTTGCATCTGTTAGCCGACATAGGCGGCTTAGAAGTCGCCGGCATCTATCAAGTGAGCAACGGCAAGCTGGATTTCGAACAGGGCGTCAGACTCGGTGATTATCATGAGCTAGATCTTAATGACCCCATGTTGCAGCACATGCTGAGTCAGCGCACCTTGCTGTCGGTCACCAGAATGGATATCTCCCAGCCGCAGCCGTCTCGTTATCAGCTTTGTATTCCTTTGCTCGATCCCCAGCAGATACTGCAAGCTGTGGTGGTGGTAGAAAGCGCCAAGTTTTTTCAGCAAACGCTGGCTAATCATGCCTTGCTCTCCTTGGTTGCTAGCCACGCCGCCAATTTGCTCAGCGACACCTTAGTAACACCCTTATTAGCATCGGAGCACAGCGACCTATTCTTGGAATACTTAGCGCAGGCTGAGCAGAACCAGAGCCAATTTGGCATCGATAGCCAGCTAGTGCTGTGCACGGCCAGTAATCCGCTGCAGAAAAAACGCCTAAATGCCATCGTCAATCATCGTCGTGGTGGCGATATTTACTGGGCTTGTCAATCTCCCACTGCAGAGCCTGCCTTGTTTGTATTGTTGCCGCTTTCGTCGGCTGCCGACGCCCAGCAGTATATACAGCGCATCGAACCTTTATTTGGCATGGCTGCTAGCGCATCGCGCTCGGATTTCGCTATGCAAGGGCCTTTTTCTATCAAGCAGGATCTTAAGAAAATCAAGAGCCTTATCGATCAATATGGAGTGTACGATGAAAATATTGCTGTTAATGCAGGCCATAGCAGTTGAAGGCGTTGGTATTTATCTGCTTGCCAACCCTCAGCTAGCATTATCAGCTTGGTGGTGGCCGTTAGCGTGCCACGGGCTAGCTTGCCTCAGCTTTACGGTTTGGTGCTGCTTGATACTGCCTAAAAAATATTGTGATCCGTTGTGGCGTACATTTTGCGCCTTGCTGCTATTCAGCCTGCTGCTGCCAGTGGTCGGCATAGTGGGCATGGCCTGTTCAATATTGCTGACTGGGTATTTTCCTAAGCAACACCAGCAATATCAGTGGCAGTCCATAGAGGCATTGGCACTGCCGCCGGACCCTAAGGATCTGATCACTCAGACTCTATTTGGAACGGGAGCGCTGAGAAATATCCTGCTGCACCATGACTCGCCCACGCAGCGCTGTCAGGCAGTGTCAGCCATTAGCCTACTGCCACGCCAACAGTCTGTGCCTTTGCTCCAACTGGCGCTAAAAGATGTATTTGATGACACGCGTTTGTTGGCGTATGCGGCGCTGGAAAGCATTGAAAATAGCATTAACGAACAAATTTCTCGCTACCAACAGCGCTATGAGCAGCTTGCATTGGCAGATACTTACCCAGGCTCGATGCTCGCTGCAGATCATGCGACGGCTCACACCGCAACTCATGCCGCAACTCATACCGCAACTCATACCCCAGACCGGGCCCCCGCTCATGAGCTGGCTTACTACATAGCTCAGCAATACTGGGAGCTGTGCTATTTGGGTATTGCGGAAGGTATCCTGAAAAAACATTACCTAACTCAAGCCGAGCAGTATCTTAGACGCTCACTTACGCATACCCGTCGTGGCGCCTCTAGCCTGTTGTTGGGCCGAGTGCTACTAGCACAACGGCGAGCCGAGGAAGCCCTGCCTTATTTAACTCATGCCTTGGATCAAGGTTTAAGGTTGGATCTGGTGGTGCCTTATTTAGCTGAGGCGGCGTATCTGGCTAAGGACTATGGTCAGGTTCGAACCCACATCTTTGCTTTGGCTGATAACAATAACAACCAATTAACTCAGCTCAAGGAGTATTGGTCATGACTAACAAAGTCGATATTTGCTTATTGTTAGAGGGGACTTACCCTTACGTGCGCGGTGGCGTTTCCAGCTGGCTGCATCAAATGATCAGCGGCCTGCCTGAGTACAGCTTTCATCTTATTTTTTTGGGTGGCACGCCCGAGTTTTACGGGACGCCTGCCTATGCGTTACCGGACAACGTGGTTGGCTTTGAAGCACATTATTTGTTCCACAGGCCCGAGCAAGGCTCACCCAAACCGTGCGCGGGTGACAGCGCTATATTCCAGCAATGGGAACAACTTATCTCTTATTTGGAAGAGGCGACGGGCCCAATTAGCGCCGAATTATTGGATGGTTTGTTCTCGCAACTCGGCAAGCATAAGCGGCTGTCTTTGGAGGATTTTTTCTACAGTCGCGCTTCTTGGGAGGTGCTGAGCAAGCGCTACTTGGATACCTCACCCGACCAGTCTTTCGTCGACTATTTCTGGACCTACCGCACTATTCATCAACCTTTGTTTACGCTGGCGCATATTGCGAGAAACCTGCCTGATGCTCAGGTTTTTCATACGCTTTCTACCGGATATGCAGGTTTGTTGGGCGCGCTTTGTAAGCAGAAAACCAAACGGCCTTTCATCATTACCGAGCACGGTATTTATACCAAGGAGCGAAAAATAGATTTGGCTCAGGCGAGCTGGATCCCTGACCGGCATAGCCTGATTGATTCCAGCATGCACAAAGACATGGGGAAGACCCGAAAAATCTGGATCCGTTTTTTCGAGCAGCTGGGTCTTACCGCCTATCATCAGGCCGACAACATTATTTCCTTGTTCGAAGGCAACCGACATCGGCAACACTTAGACGGTGCACCAAGAGAAAAAACTAAGGTGATCGTTAATGGCATCGATGTTGAGCGTTTTGCCAACGCCTACGAGCAACGACCCACTACGCCGCCGTTAGTGGTGGGGCTTATCGGACGCGTGGTGCCGATCAAGGATATCAAGACCTTCGTGCGTGCCATTCGGGGAGCCGTCGAAGTATTGCCCACGCTACAAGGTTGGATTATTGGGCCGACGGAAGAAGATCCTGCTTATGTACGCGAGTGCGAACTGCTGATTAAAAGCTTAGGGCTAACTGAGCATATCAAACTGCTGGGTAGCCAGAATGTGGCTGAGGTGATGCCTAAGCTGGGGGGGGTCATGCTCACCTCCATCAGCGAAGCTCAGCCCTTGGTGTTACTGGAGGCCATGGCCGCTGGCATACCCTGCATTACCACGCACGTGGGGGCCTGCAGCGAAATTATTGAGGGCGCAAGCGGTGAAGATCCCGCCCTTGGCTCGGCAGGCATCATTATTCAGATTGCTAATCCAGCACAGGCGGCGCAGGCCATCATAGACACCTTGAGCAATACCGCCCAATGGCGAAAAACCGGTGATATTGGTAAGCAACGTGTCACGCGCTATTACCATGAAACAGATATGTACGGCGCCTACCGTACACTTTATCAGGAGGCTATCCATGGCGGGAATCGGCTTTGAACTGCGCAAAATACTGAAGAAAAATACGCTGCTGTCCGTAGTTGAAGCCTATGGTTTAGCGGGTATTATCAGCTCCGGCCCTTGGGTAATTTCTATTCTGGCGTTGCTGACCATAGGCTTGCTCGGTATGGGCTCGGCGTTGCCGACCGATGAGATTATTCAGTTTCTCATTATCGTCACTTATCTGATGGCCGGATCCTTGATCGTCAGCGGTATTTTCCAACTCTTACTCACCCGCTTTATTTCCGACCGGCTCTACGCTGAAGAGGACGATCAGGTGCTGCCTAACTTGCTGGGTGCCATGTTAGTGACCAGTGTGCTTGCCAGTTTGGTTGGCATCGGGGTGATGACAGCCGCCAATACCCTGACCCCCATGATAAAAGTGACCATTTTTACGAGCTTGGTGCTCTTGTGTAATCAGTGGCTGATCATTGTTTTTCTCAGTGGCATGAAAAAATACTACCGGATCTTACTCGCGATGGCGTTGAGTTATGGTCTGATGATAGTGCTGAGCCTGACGATTCCTAAGCTTAACCTGCTGGGTTTGCTATTGATTTTCTGCTTTTGCCAAGCATTACTGACCTTTGCTTTTCTGCTGTTTGTGCTGAGGGATTTTCCGACTCGACAACTAATCGCGTTCGATTTTTTGCATCCTAGTAAGGCGTTTTATTCGCTGATGGCCTGCGGTGTCTTCTATAACCTAGGCGTCTGGCTAGATAAGTTTGTGTTCTGGTTTCGCGAGGAAACATCTCACGTCGTTATAGCGCCATTTCGTGCCTCCTACATTTATGATTTACCGATCTTCATTGCTTATCTGGCGATTATACCCGGCATGGCGGTATTCATGCTGCGCATGGAAACCAGCTTCGCTCATGCCTGCCTGATGTTTTATACCGCCGTTAGAAAAGGGGCCACCCTGACTCGCATTCGTCAACTGAGAGATAACATGGTGCTGTCTTGCCAGCAGAGCATTTATGCCATTTTCAAGGTGCAGGGTATGGCGCTGATATTGCTGCTGCTCTGCGCCGAGAATATATTGAGCTTATTGCACATAGATCTCACCTATCTCCCTCTGTTCCACATTATGTTGGTCGGGGTCAGCCTGCAGGTGTTGGTGATGGCGATTTTGAACGTCATGTATTACCTCGACCGTCGTTATGCCGCCTTATGCCTGACCTTGCTGATGATGGTTAGCAACGTAGCGCTGGCCAATGTCAGCATTGATCTTGGACCTATTTTTTATGGCTATGGCTTTGCTATCACTATGTTAGTGACCACGCTGGTGGGCTTAGTGATGCTAAACGAACAGTTTAACGACTTGGAGTATCGAACCTTTATGTTACAGCCTTCTTAATTATTGTTAGGGCGCTTAACGAACATAAAGGCAGTGGGCTGTGTGTCTTAATACGTTGTATAGCTTAAGGTTATCAGGAGCTGAAATTTATAAATCGTAGGATTTTAAAGGAGTAAAAGATGACGATTTTAATAACAGGTGGAGTGGGCTACATTGGCTCACATACGCTGGTGGAATTGCTCAACGAAGGCCAGCAGGTGTTGATATTGGATAACTTGTGTAATGCCTCGAAAGAGTCGTTGCAGCGTGTGATAAGGATCACCGGCCAGCAGCCGCATTTTGTAGAAGGTGATATTCGTGATGCGGCTTTGCTCGATAGGTTATTTAGTGAGCACAGCATTGATGTCGTGGTACACTTTGCCGGTCTAAAAGCGGTGGGCGAAAGTGTAGCCCAGCCACTGCGTTATTATGATAACAACGTAAATGGCACCTTAGTGCTGGTGAGCGCGATGCAAAAAGCAGGGGTGTTCAAGCTGGTATTCAGCTCCTCTGCCACCGTGTATGGCGAACCTCAGCACATGCCAATAACCGAAGACTGCGCCGTGGGGGGAACGACTAATCCCTATGGCACCTCTAAACTCGTCGTCGAAAAAATACTGCAAGATGTGGCTAACTCGGACTCGCGTTGGGCGATTGCCTTACTGCGTTATTTTAACCCGATAGGTGCCCATGAATCGGGCTTGATCGGGGAAAACCCAAACGGTATTCCCTGCAATTTACTGCCTTATATTTGCCAAGTGGCCCTAGGAAAATTAACTGCCTTGGCGGTGTTTGGTCATGATTACGCGACCCTAGATGGCACTGGCGTGCGTGACTACATTCATGTGGTAGATTTGGCGAAGGGTCACCTAAAAGCGCTCGCACGTATTGCCGAGCATAAAGGCGTGAGCGTTTACAACCTAGGCACAGGGCAGGGTTATTCGGTGTTGCAAATGGTGACAGCCTTTGAAAAAGCCAGCGGTCAGCCGGTCCCGTTTAACCTAGTGCCTCGTCGGCCAGGTGATGTTGCCGAATGTTGGGCCGATCCGACAAAAGCGCGACGTGAGCTGGGCTGGCAAGCCGAACGTGGCCTAGCAGAAATGATGACTGATGCGTGGCGCTGGCAGTCTCTAAATCCCAGTGGGTTTTAGTCTGCAGAGTTAAAAAGCTGTGCTGCATTGTCAGTTGCTAGTGGCAGGTGAAACATGGGGCTAAATAAAGGCGGCTAGTGACACCGTTAGTCAATAAGCTATGGCTAACATATTACTCATGCAAAAAAGCAGCTCAAGAAGCGAGTCACCTTATTGATCTGCTTTTTAATGCGGACTCAAATCTGTACACGCTTACCAAAGAGTCGGTAAAGGCCGAG
>JAHLFI010000104.1 GCA_018883865.1 Candidatus Oceanisphaera merdipullorum | reverse complement strand
TGAGGTAGCAGATCACATCGTCTGGTGGTGCTTCACCCTTAATTTCCACAGAGGTCGCGCCGGGCGCGAAGCGTATTTCAGTACATTCTTCAGCGGCATATGCGCCAAAGGACAGCATGCAGATGCCAAGCATCAGGTTCGACAAGCTTCTCATGATATTTCTCCCATAAAGCGGTGACCAAGCCGATTTCTTTCCTCATTATGGTAGACAAACAATAACTGTGCGGGGATGGCAGGACTGAGAGGGTGCGTGATAACGGAAGGCATTTTGATGACTACAGAACGATCTATCGTGCAACAGCTACCTTGCCGTTTTGGGATGTCGACCATTTTTGAGGCATTGAACACTAACCCCAGTTACAACCATCACAGAAACAATAGTTTAAGTAGCATTACAACGACGCCATTTCGTTAGAAGAGGCAGCAGGAATTGTTGTAGCCAACTGTGAAATGCCATCGACGGCATTTGCCGAGCGTGTATGGGGCGAGCTTGTCTCGCCGTGACGAATCGTTTGAGCCTGACCGAATATCCAGTGAATATTCGCAGTAGGCTCAAACGATGAGTGCCATTACATTAGCGTTGGCGTAAACAATCCTGCTGACTGCTGAAGCGAAAGAGTAAATAGGCGATGACTTTTGATTAATAGACAGAAGGGCTGCTTTAGACCATCAGAGTCCTCAGTACTGACTGCAATTTAGCTAAAGCGTGGCCGTTGGGATTAGCGAGTTGCCTTTGTTCGCTACAATTATCTGCTTAAATAAGCCAAACCCAAGCTCCTGGCTTTCGTAGGATAACGGCCAGAAATTCCGCTGAGGCAGAACTGCCTAATAAATTGGCAGGCTACAAAACGACTCCCCCTTAAATTTATTTACCCCTGCGCTTTGGTGTTTGTTTTTTTGTGCTTTTGATGGCAATAAGTCTTGAGTCGCTTAAGGCGCGCCGCTGGAGCAAGTGTTGTATGCCCATGCCTAATAACAACCCAAACACTAAGCACAAGGGGAATAACCAGCTTAAGTGATGTTCGAGTTGGCGCCATAGGTTGTGCTGTATGGTAGATAAGGGATTGTTCGCCAGTTGTAAGCGTAAGAAGCCTACTGGTTGGTCTTCTTGATACAAGGGGCGCACATAAGTGAGGGGCTGTGTTATTGCTTTGGCATCGGATTTCGCTTCTGCGCTAGCTAATAGCCGCCCATCTTCGCCATAAAGTTGTGCCGAGCTAACGAGCTCGGTTGTGGTTAGCTCACTCACCAAGCGTTGAGCTTGGGCGGTGTCGTCGGCCAAAATGGAACGTATTGCTGCGTGTGCGGCGTAATCCGCGAGCGGCGTGGCTAAGGCGCGTTGCGGTAGCGCTTGCCATGCGTGGCCTAATTTTGCCAGCTGAAAACCTTGCCACGTGGTGAGCAGCAACAGCACTAAAACCAGCAGCCAGAGCAGCAGTTTGGGGTGTGATAAAGAGGTGAGATTCGGTGTTTTCCACATAGCGGGCAATATTGTCTCTTGCTTGCTCAAAAAGCAATACGCTACCCTAGCGCCAGTCTTGGTGCTTAAGGAGCAAGAAGTGACACTGTTAATGGATGTTTTACCCGAGCAGTTAGGGGAATGGGCCGACACCTTAGCTGGCCAGTCTTATGTTTGGCAGGCCGGCAAACTAGTAGCAGGGCAGTTGGATGCGCCAAAAGGGCATTTAGTGCTACTTGCAGAACAACTGACTAAGTCTGCGTTACAACAGAGTTTGCAGGCGTTGGACGCCGCCGGTGTGAGCGTTGAAATTACCAGCCTAAAGCGCGTTGCTGAGCGTGATGTGTTGTATCTACGCTTGTCTGCTTGGTCGCCGGAGCTTAAGGCGCACTTACAAGAAATCGCCACCAGTTGGGATATCGCCTGTGTGCCTGCGCTGCCTAATGGCGCTCAACCAGGTTTAGTGCTGATGGACATGGACTCTACTGCCATTCAGATTGAGTGCATCGACCAAATCGCTTATTTAGCCGGTGTGGGTGACGAAGTGGCGGCCATTACGCGCGCGGCCATGGAAGGCGCATTGCCGTTTTCTGAAAGCTTACGGCGTCGCGTTAAGGCCTTGGCCGGGGCCGATGCGGGCATTATTGAGCAGGTGATCGCGAACATGCCGCTGATGCCGGGTTTAATTACACTGGTGGAAGGCTTAAAGGCCATGGGCTGGAAAGTGGCGCTGGCGTCTGGCGGCTTTACGCCGTTTACAGGTCATTTACGCGAAACGCTCGATTTGGATGCCGACTTTGCCAACACCTTAGAAATTAAAGACGGGCGTTTTACCGGTGAAGTGCTGGGCGATATTGTGGATGCCGAGGCCAAGGCGCGCATTTTGTGCGAGTTGGCCGAGCGTTACCAGATCCCTCTGAGCCAAACCGTGGCCGTGGGTGATGGCGCCAACGACTTGATCATGCTGGCGCAAGCCGGTTTAGGCGTGGCGCTTCACGCTAAGCCGTTAGTACAAGCACAGGCACCTGTGTGTATCAATTTGCTTAGCTTGGAAGCGGTACTGGGTTTAGTACAGACTGCTTAAACGCGGCCTTACGCCGTACGGCCTCAGTAATATCAAACACCTGACTCAGCGCGCATAACTCGGCTAACTGTTGTTCCAGTTGCTGAGTTTTATGCAAAGAGGTCTGAGTCAGGGTGTCCCATTCTGGTACAAAATATTCAAGCTGGCGCAGTTGCAGACGGTTGACGATAACCAGACTCACGTTCAGCTGCTGGCTGTGCTTGGGGTTGAGTAAAAATTCTTGGCGTTTCGGCTCGGGATCGATCAGCAACCAGCTTTTTTGGCTGGCGTCCACCGCCTTGGCGGTCCAAATCTGGTAGCTATGGTGGCTGCGGCCATCGGGGCGCAGTAATTGGGTGTAGAGGGACTGCCACTGTTGGCGGAAGATCAAACGACTAAAATGCGCCTGCTGAAACTCATTGGTTAAAAAGCCCATTAAGCTCTGCTGCAATAAACAGGCGATGGCGCCTTGTACGTAAAATCCGCCGTCGTTACGCCCTAATAGAAAGCTGGGCGAGGGGGGTTGCTGCAAGGTTTGTCGTGTTAACCACGTCAACCAAGTGGGCGTGTGATGGGCTTCGGGTCTGGCTCTAAGCTTGTCTTGATTTTGTTCAAGCAGGGCGCTAAAAAACTGATAACCGGCGTGGCTTTCTTCCGGTCCTTCGATACGCAAATGCAGCACCTTGCCGTTGCCACTCACGTTTACCACCCGATAGTACAAGCCTTTAAGACCCCACTCACGGCTGCGTTTGTTCAGCTCGGTAAGATGCACCTGCACCAAGCAAGGCACATCGAGGCGCACCGGCTCGACTAACACCAGCTTGATGCCGCTGTTCGACATATCTTCGGTATCACCGCGCAGCACCTGTTCGCCTATGGTCAGCTCCATGGCACTTTGCAGTTTAAAGCGTGCTTCTCGGCGTTTTGAAGCCTGACGGCCCAAGGGCGTCACTGTGGCTTTATGTAGCTGAGGTGGCACGATAAAAGGTACGAGTTGTTTGAGCGTGCTTTCAACCGGCCACGGGGACTCAGGCTCGGTAATAGGGGTGAGCCACAGCTGCCATTTTAATTGCTGTAAATGGCGCTCGCCTTGAATGTCTAGCTCGGCCGTATCCTGATCCCCATAGTGCAGTGGGCGTATGCTCAGGTAATAGCAGGCTAAGGTCTGATTGCGTAAGCCTTCATTAATAAAGGCCGCATAGACGTTATGTTTGATCAGCTCATCTTGGCTGGCCACAAAGTAATAAGGCTGTTGGCCGGTGTGACGAAAGCTATACAGCAGGCTGGGTTGGGCTGTGTTTTTAGCCAGCTGCAGTACCCGCTCGGGCGTTAACAGCGTGGGCAGCAAGTCCCCCGGTTTATCTTGTTGCCAAGTGCTCAATGTTTTGGCGCTATGACGATTCGTCAACAGGTGCTGCAGTTCGCCTTTTTGATCAAAAAATAGCGATAAGCTGACGCTGGTTTCCAGCAGGGCTTGCCCCCAACATTGGCTCTTAACGGTGGCGTATAAGTCTTCGGCGTCTAAGCCATAGCGGGGGCGGTTTTGTTCAATAAATTCTGTTAGACCTTGCTGCCAGTCGACGTCTGCTTCTACTCTTTGCAGCTTGAAACGTGCGCTGTCATTTTCATCTTGGCGCACGCGATAACGCTTAGGCTCCGCTAAACAGGCTAAGCCCCACTGTTTGCTCAGCTCAGGAAAACTGATGGCAACCTCGGCGGGCAAGCGCGGTGCTTCTTGCAGTTGCACTAATAGGCCGGCCGGTGAAATATCCAAGGTGTTACCTTGTAGCCTTTGCCCGTTATCAAGATGCAGATAAACCGGTGTTACGAAGCGCAAGCGGCTTTCTTTGCGCTGCACCCCTAAAGAAGGCAAGTGCCAAGGCACGGTATTAAACTGCGCGGGTAATTTACGCAGTGCTGCCAAGTCCGCCAATAAAGATTCGTATAAGCCTCGAGTGTATTCGCCGTTGTAGTCCTGCAAGCCGCGGTAAAAGCGAGCGGTTAAGTGTTCGGGTAACTGGTGATCGAGCCCTTGATGACGCAGCAGTTGGCAGTCGGGAAATAAGCTGCGTAAATCCAACACCCGTAAACAAGGCGCAGTTAACCGCCGCACTTCAGCTTGTAGCTGAAAACGTATGTCCTCATCGGCCTCGGGCAGCATGTTGTCGAGCAGGCTATCTAGGTCATGTTGATAACTGAGAGGAACCAGTTTATTGAGCAGAACTTTATAAGCGCTGAGATCCATCTTGGCCTAGCTTGGGGTTGAGTGGCTGAAAAAGTTAGGCCAGTATAGCAGTTCATTAATAAATGGGTGAGTGTGCATGGCCAAGTCTAAAACGGCGTTTGTTTGCGGTGAGTGTGGCGGAGAGTTCCCACGCTGGCAGGGCCAGTGTACCGAATGTAAAGAGTGGAATACCATCACCGAGATTCGGCTGGCACCTGCTACGGCACCGGCCAGTCGCAATAGCCGTTTCGTGGGTTATGCCGGCACGCAAGATAATAAAGTACAAACACTGGATCAAGTGGCGCTTACTGAGCTGCCGCGCATTCCCAGCGGCTTCAGTGAATTAGATCGAGTGTTAGGTGGCGGCATGGTGCCGGGCTCGGCCATTTTAATTGGCGGCAGCCCAGGTGCCGGCAAGAGTACACTGCTGTTACAGGTGATGTGTGGCTTGGCCAGTCGCATGAAAACTTTGTATGTAACCGGTGAAGAGTCACTGCAGCAGGTCGCCATGCGCGCCCAGCGCTTAGGTTTGCCGCGGGATCAACTGCGTATGCTGTCTGAAACCAGCGTCGAGCAAATTTGCCATATCGCTCGGGAAGAAAAGCCGGCGGTGATCGTTATTGACTCCATTCAAGTGATGCAAGTAGAGGGCATTACTTCGTCGCCAGGCTCGGTTAGCCAAGTGCGCGAGGCGGCGGCCATGCTTACCCGTTATGCCAAACAACACGGCGTGGTGGTATTAATGGTGGGGCACGTCACCAAAGACGGCGCCTTGGCCGGGCCCAAGGTATTAGAGCACTGCATTGACTGTTCGCTGATGCTCGACGGCGAGAATGACAGCCGTTTTCGCATGCTGCGCAGCCATAAAAATCGCTTCGGGGCCGTGAATGAGCTGGGCGTATTTGCCATGACAGAGACGGGTTTAAAAGAAGTCAGCAATCCGTCGGCCATCTTCTTAAGCCGTGGCGAAGAGCAAACCACGGGTTCTGTGGTGATGATTATTTGGGAAGGCACACGGCCCTTGCTGGTGGAGCTGCAAGCGCTGGTGGATTACTCGCAACTGGGCAATCCGCGGCGGGTGACCGTGGGCTTGGAGCAAAACCGGTTGTCGATGTTATTGGCGGTGCTGCATCGCCACGGTGGTTTGCAAATGGCGGATCAAGATGTGTTTGTCAACGTGGTGGGCGGGGTGCGAGTGGAAGATACCAGCGCTGACTTAGCGCTATTGCTGGCATTAGTGTCGAGTTTTCGCGATAAGGCGTTGCCCCAAGAGCTAGTGGTGTTTGGCGAAGTGGGCTTGTCTGGCGAAATTCGCCCCGTGCCTTCTGGCCAAGAGCGACTGATGGAAGCGGCGAAACACGGCTTTACCCGCGCCATTATTCCTTGGGCAAATCGCCCCAAACATGCGCCACCCGGCATGGAAGTCATAGCGGTAAAAAAACTTGAGGAAGCATTAGAGGCGCTTTAACAAACGGTGAGGTTAAAAAGTGCATAGTGATAGTAAAAAAGCGGGCTTAGAATCCAGTTCTCCACTATCAAAGACTTTTTCGCTCTAGTTATGTGTATGCAGTGGC
>JAHLFI010000103.1 GCA_018883865.1 Candidatus Oceanisphaera merdipullorum | reverse complement strand
AATTCCGGATTATCTTCACGGATGGCGGTCGAGGTCACCACCACACTGGCTTTAGCTACGTGCTCAGGGGCGTGACCTAAGTAAATCTTTGCGCCCATGGCCACCAAACGATCGGTAACGGGATTATGGGCAATATCGGAGCCAGAAATAACATAACCTTCATTGGCCAGCACTTCGGCTATGCCGCCCATACCGGCGCCACCTATACCGATAAAATGAATACGACGCACCCGTCTCATCTCGGGAACCGTGTTTCTCAATTTTGCTAGTTCAACTTTGGTCATGCCATTCTCTCGTTTATTTAGCTTAAGGCCCGCAGATGCTCGGCCACTCGCTCGGCCGCGTCTGTGATCGCCTGCTTGCGCGCAAGCTGAGCAATAGCTAGCAAGCGCGCTCTGTCGTTCGTTAATAGCTGTAGCTGGTCGGCCAAGTGGCGTGCCGTTAACTCAGACTGAGGCAGCAAAAGTGCCGCACCTTGCTCAGAAAGTACACGGGCATTTTTTGTTTGATGGTCATCTACCGCGTGCGGCAGCGGCACAAAGATGGCTGCCACCCCCGCAGCCGCAATTTCTGACACCGTTAAGGCTCCGGCACGGCACACCACTAAATCTGCTTCTGCGTATGCGCCTGCCATGTCGTCGATAAAATCGCCAACTTCCGCCTCAATTCCTAAATCTTGATAGGCCGCCTGCACGGCTTCGCTGTTACCCTTGCCGGTTTGATGACGGACCTTAATATTACCCGCCAGCACATTACCGGCTAATGCTACGGCTTGCGGCAGCACTTCATTCAAAATTTTCGCACCTAAGCTGCCACCGACAATCAATAAACGCAGCGGCTGCACATCAAGCGAAATACGCGCTTCGGGGACGGCTAAGGCCAACACCTCGGCGCGCACCGGATTACCCACCAGCTGTGTTTTTTTAAGATCAGCAAAGGGGCCGGCAAAGGCGACCAGTACTCGCTTGGCAATACGTGCCAATAATTTATTTGTCATACCAGCCGCGGCGTTTTGCTCATGCAGCACTAAAGGAATGCCTGCCAACCAAGCTGCCAGTCCACCGGGCCCTGACGCGAAGCCACCCATGCCCAGCACCACATCTGGCTTAATCTTTTTTAAGATGCCGCGGGCCTGCCAAGTGGCACGCAGAATATGCAGCGGTGCCAACAACTTACGCTTTAGGCCGTTACCACGTACGCCGGCAATGGCAATGGTATGCAAAGGGTAGCCATGTTGTGGTACTAATTGAGCCTCCATGCGCTCGGCAGTACCCAGCCAATGAATGTCCCAGCCTTGATTGCGCAGTAGTGCGGCTACCGCAAGGCCCGGGAACACATGGCCACCGGTGCCGCCCGCCATCACTAATAAGGTTTTTGTGGATTGAGCCTGCTTATTCGCTGACATTAACTCAGCTCCCTTTGCCTGGCTTGCATATTATCGCGCCGCCATTCGAAGTCGATGCGCAGCAAAATCGCCACCGCCGTGCTCATGACCAATAAACTGGATCCACCGTAGCTGACCAAAGGCAGCGTTAGGCCTTTAGTAGGCAGCATGCCCGAGGCCGCGCCTACGTTTACTACGGTTTGAAAGCTAAACCAAATACCGATACCCATGGCCAGATAGCCCTCGTATTGACGGCCACCTAATAATACTTTTTGACCAATATGCAGCGCCTTAAAAGCTAACCAAGCTTGCAGCAAGAGCACGGCGATCACACCGGTATAACCGAATTCTTCGCCCAGAATCGCAAACACGAAGTCCGTGTGCGCTTCCGGTAAATACTCCAGCTTTTGAATCGAATTACCCAAACCTTCACCAAACCAGCCACCGCGACCGAAGGCCATTAAAGATTGGGTCAGCTGATAGCCACTGCCGAAGGGATCTTCCCACGGATTCAAAAACGAGGTGACGCGCCGCATCCGATACGGTGCGCTCAAGATCAGGAACACCAGCAAGCCTATTCCTAAGCCCACTAGGCTCAAAAACTGACTCAAACGGGCACCAGCCAAAAACAGCATACCCAGCGTAGTCACAAACAGCACCACCACAGAGCCTAAGTCTGGCTGCTTTAATAACAGCAAAGACATTATGCCCATCACGGCCAACGGTTTGAGAAAGCCTTTCCATTGGCCGCGCACTTCATCTTGACGGCGTACTAGGTAGCCAGCCAAGAAGGTAAATAGCGCCAACTTCGCAATTTCAGCGGGCTGCAGATTTAAAAAGCCCAGTGGTAACCAGCGCTGACTGCCGTTAATTTCACGCCCCACTATCAATACCAACACCAGCAACAAGATGGCAAAAATCAAAAAGGCCGTATTAAATTGCTGCCAGCGATCCATGGGCACCTGCAACATAAAGGCGCTAACAATCAAGCAAATCACTAAGAAGATGCTGTGGCGCTTCACGAAGTGAAAGGCATCATTGCCCACATTGATACCTTCGGCGATAGACGCCGACGACACTATGATGAGCCCGATGAGCATTAAGCTCAGCGCTAAAATCACCAATTGACGATCGTAAATTAAACCTTGCGAGGGGCGCAGCAGCCAGTTGCTACCAAAGGTTGGCCACTTCATAGGGCTTCCACCCACAGTGCTTCCACTAAGCGAATAAAGTGCTCACCGCGCAGTTGATAGTTGCCATACATATCTAGGCTGGCACACGCAGGTGCAAACAAAACCGTATCGCCTGCCGTGGCCTGTGCCGCACACCAAGCCACAGCTTGCTCTAAGTCTGCAACTTCTTCGGTATTGCTCGCCAAAGCCAATAGCTGTTGGCGGTCTTGACCAAAGCACACCATACCCGCCAGTTTGTCTTTAAGCAGCGGTACTAAGGGTGAGAAGTCTTGACCTTTGCCCTGACCGCCTGCAATCAACCACAAGCGGCCTATTTTTTCCTCATTTACCTGACTGTTATTCGCCAGACCATCAATGGCCGCCAAGGTGGCGCCCACATTGGTGGCTTTGCTGTCATTTATCCAGCGCACACCCTTTTTATCGGCCACAAATTGGCAGCGGTGCTTTAAGCCAGTGAAACGGCGCAGCACATTAATTTGTGCCTCCTGAGGAATAGCAACTTTATCGGCCAAGGCCATGGCAGCTAAGGCGTTAAGCTGGTTATGGCTGCCTAATATCTTTAACTCGGACACCGGCAAGACCGGTTGGCAGTCGCGGCTTAACCACAACTGGCCATCATGCTCGATGCGGCCATAAGCTTGGTCATCTAAGCCGAAGCTGCTGGTCGGCACTGTGTCGGTGGCCAACAAAATTGAGGGCCAAGTTTGGTCGTCTTCTCGATTAAATACTGCCAGCGCAGAATTACGATAGATGCCGAGTTTGGTATCACGGTAGTGGGTTAGCGAGTCATAGCGGTCGAGATGATCTTCGCTGATATTGAGCACAGTCGCGGCTAACGCGGCTAGACTCGGCGTCGTTTCCAGCTGAAAGCTCGATAGCTCCAATATCACTAACTCAAGCTCGCTGGCCGCCTTTTTATCTGAATCGAGTAACAGGTCCAGCGCCGGCGTGCCTATGTTGCCACCCACGCCCACCTTAATACCGGCTTCAACGGCCATCTCACCCACTAAAGTGGTAACTGTGCTCTTACCGTTAGACCCTGTAATGGCAATAATCGGCACCGGCTTATCGCCTTTAGCGCAGTCCCGCACCAACAACTCGATATCACCGATTATGTCCACGCCAGCATTCAGCGCCTGTTGTAACTCAGGCGTGGCTAAAGGCACGCCTGGGCTGGCGATAATCAAGTCTGCTGCCAATAACGGCGCCAGTGTCAGGCCGCCATGCTCTAGCTCGCCAAAGTAGTGCTCAATAGTGTCAGGCAATTGATCAGCACCCGGCGGGTGGCTACGGGTATCCATCACCACAGGCGTAATGCCGCGGGCTAGGCAATAGTGCAACACAGACAGTCCAGTCTGCCCTAAGCCAAGGATCAGGATACGCTTTGGCAACATGCTTTATCTTACCTTTAAGGTGGCGAGGCCAACCAAGACCAATACCAGACTAATAATCCAGAAACGGACAATCACTCTGGGCTCGG
>JAHLFI010000102.1 GCA_018883865.1 Candidatus Oceanisphaera merdipullorum | reverse complement strand
CTTTCAGCTCGTTTACTCTTGCCACCCTCTTTTCAATACATATGGGCAAAACTCTTATACAATGGCGGCCATTTTTGCCGCACTTTTATCATTATTCAGGAGCAACACGTTGGCACAACAAACCGAACAGTTTAAAGATCTTGGCCTAGATTCTCGGCTGTTAACCGCATTGGCTCATCAAGGCTTAGACACGCCGACCGATATCCAAGACCAAGCCATTCCCGTTATCCTCAGCGGCCATGATCTGATCGCCTCTTCTAAAACTGGTTCTGGTAAAACGCTAGCCTTCTTATTGCCCGTATTGCATCGCTTAATGAAGAGCAAGGCGTTGAGCAAACGTGATCCTCGCGCCTTAATTTTGGCGCCTACCCGTGAGCTGGCCAAGCAAGTCTATGAGCAGCTGCGCTCACTGACCAGCGGCACCTCCTACAACATAGCCTTGCTATTGGGTGGTGAAAACTTCAACGATCAAATCAAGCTATTACGCAGGCAACCGCAGTTGATCGTGGCCACGCCGGGTCGATTGGCCAACCATTTGAATGAGCGCTCCTTGATGCTCAATGGCCTTGAGCTGTTGGTAATGGATGAAGCGGATCGCATGTTGGACTTAGGTTTTGCCAAGGAGCTAAATCAAATCAATGACGCCGCCGATCATCGCCATCGTCAAACCTTGATGTTTTCGGCCACACTCGATCACGCTGAAGTGAATGAGATGGCAGAAAGGCTGCTCAAAGCGCCCAAACGCATCGCCGTGGGCGCGGCTAACGCCGAGCATGCAGACATCGAAAAACGCTTTTATCTGTGTGATCACCTAGATCACAAACAAGCGCTGTTAGCACATATTTTAGCGACCCAGCCCTATCAGCAGGCCATTATTTTTACCGCCACCCGTCCCGACACCGAGCGCTTGGCTACGTTGCTGAAAGGCGAAGGCCTAAGCACTGCCGCTCTCAGTGGCGACATGAGCCAAGCGGAGCGTAACCGCATCATGGACAGTTTTAGCCGTGGCCAGTTTAAGATATTGATCACCACAGACGTGGCTTCGCGCGGTTTAGACTTGCTGCAGGTGTCTTTGGTGGTGAACTTCGATATGCCAAAGCAGGCGGAAGAATACGTGCACCGCATTGGCCGGACCGGCCGAGCCGGCGCCAAAGGCGTGGCCATGTCGCTGGTGGGGCCCAATGACTGGGACGCCTTCAAGCGTGTCGAGCGCTTCTTGCAACAAGACATTACGTTTGTGAGCTTTGACGGTTTAGAAGGCAAATTTAAAGGGGTACGCCCCGTTGAGCCAGCTAAAGCTAAAGCCGCCGCGCGTGGCAATGGTTATCAAGGCAAAGGTGGCCCCAATGCTTATCAACCACCGAAGAAGAAAAAGCCAGTAAAAGCCTTCAAAGATCGTAGCGACCGCTTAGCGCCGGGCACTGGTTTAGGTTCATTTGATGGCATGGCGCCATTGAAGCGCAAGAAGCCCACCGACGAAACGGATAGCTAAGTCACAAGCTGAAAGCCGAAGATTAAGAGCGATAATCAGCTAACAACTCTGTCTCTTAACAAAAAATGCCGCACCGTATGACAGGGTGCGGCATTTTTTATTCAACATTCAACATTCAACATTGCCCTTAGGCTTGGCTGCGTTTATCCCAAAACTGGCGCGATAAATCGCTTAAGCCGTTGGTGAGTTGCACCACTTGCTGACAACGCTCGCGGTTATGGTGGCCGCTTTGTACATGATGCTCTGCGGTCGTTTGAATACTATTAATGCTGTCATTAATCTCATCACTGACTTGGCGCTGCTGCTCAACTGCGGCGGCAATGTGCATATTCATCTGGCTAATATCTTTTACCCGCTGGCCAATTTCTTCCAGCGCGCCGGCCGCCTGCTCGGCGTGCACAACACTGTGCTGAGCTTGTGCACGGCTCTTTTCCATCACCGCCACCGCCGCTTGGGTGCCTTGCTGCAAGGCCGTAATCATGGCTTGAATATTGGCGGTCGACTCTTGGGTGCGTCCGGCCAAATTTCGCACCTCATCGGCCACCACGGCAAAACCGCGCCCTTGCTCACCGGCGCGCGCCGCTTCTATAGCCGCATTCAGTGCCAATAAATTGGTTTGCTCGGCAATGCCGCCTATGACCTCTAGGATCACCGATATATCGCGGCCGTGATTTTCCAGCTGATGGATAACGTGTTCTGTTTGTTCAATATCCAGCGCCAAGGCGGCAATAGAGGTACTGGTTTGCTCAACCAACTGGCGACCGCTGTCGGTGTCAGTGTCCGCTTGCTCGGCCGCCCGTGCGGCTTGTTGTGCGTTAGAAGACACTTCATGAATACTGACCGACATTTGTTTGATGGCTGTGGCAATTTGCTCCGTTTCGCCTTGTTGATGGCGCGTATGTTGGTCGCTAGCGATCAGCTCATCACTCAACTCATGGGTGTGACCCCCTAAACGCTCGGCCATATCCGATAAACGCCCTAACACGGCGCCCGCTTCAGCCTGCGCCATGTGCAGCGCAAATTCAATCTGCCCCAGTTCGTCTTGCCGGCCGGTATAGACCTGCTGACTGCCGGGGTTATCAGCATAGCGTTTCGCCTTGCGGTGTAAGCGGCGCAATGGGCTAAGTAACCATGAATTTAGCAGTACAGACAACAAGCCACCGACCAAGATCACCATCAGACTTTGCGCCCAAGGTAGCCCTAACCAGATGGTCTGCGCCAGTATCATCAAACCCAGCAGGCCACTATTGCCCAGCAGTAAACGCGATCTCAAGCCCATTCGCCCGCTCACCGACGCCTTACCTTTATTTAGATGAGCATAAACTTGTTCTGCTGCCTGTATTTGCTCAGGCTCTGCCTTAGTGCGTACCGATTGATACTCCACTATCTGGCCATCTTTCTGGATAGGCGTCACATAGGCGTTTACCCAATAATGATCGCCATTTTTACAGCGATTTTTCACCACTCCCATCCAAGAATGACCGGATTTTAAAGTCTCCCACATGTGCTTGTATATCGCGCTTGGCATATCGGGATGACGAATGATATTGTGCGGCTGTTGCAGCAATTCTTGTTTTTGGTAACCACTTAACGCCACAAATATGTCATTCATGTACGTAATATTGCTATTGGGAGAGGTGGTCGACAGTATATTAACTCCATCAGGAAGTTCAATATTACGGCCATTCGCGCGATCATTACTGTGCATTATTACTTTCCTTGTGATGGTGCTATCCGTACTGCCCCCTTTAATAATCAGGGAAAGATGCCATTAAAAATCTATTTTTTTATAAATTTATAAATAGCTATTACTACCTGCCATTAAACAACCAATATTACGAAGAAAATATATAAATATATTTCCTAAAAAACGATAACACATAATAAATTTACCGCCGATGAAATAAACACTAAGCGATTAACTATCAGCCAAAATCATGATTTACATCAATAATACTCACCCACCAAAAAGCCCAGCAGGGCTGGGCTTAAAATGTAACTATTATTTTCAGATATCTTTATTGCTAACTTGAGCGAAAATAATCTAAGCCGACTAACCCCCAAACAATAAACACTAACAATAAGGCCAACAACACGGCCGCCGAACCGATATCTTTGGCACGACCCGATAACTCATGGTATTCAGGGCCGATACGGTCTACCACCGCCTCTACGGCAGAATTAAAGAGTTCCACAATCAGCACCAAGAATAAGCTGGCGATCAATAGCGCTTTAGCTAATAAGCTGACGGGCCACAGCAGCGCTACCGGCAACAAGAGGATAAACAGCCACATCTCTTGACGAAATGCCGCTTCATGCCGATACGCCGCTTTAAAGCCCTGCATTGAATAGCCGCCGGCGGCTATGATGCGTGCCAATCCTGTTTTTCCTGGTTTCATAACATTAAATTCCATGTTTTCTGTGTGGTGGTGTTAATTATCGATATTGATGGCTACGCGATTAACCCGTCAATGGGCGGTGACAATACGCCACCGTCCCCATATCGCTAAACTACGCCTTGGCAGTGGTGATATTAATCAAGGATAAGTTCAATTCTTGTTGCATCGCTTGCGGCCTCGTTGACGGCGACTGCGTTTGATTCATTATTGACGGCCACCCTAGTGGACTGAGTGGGCGATGCGGTGGCCGACTCAGTTTTCACATCAGGCAAGCGATACAGGCCGCGATTATACGCCAAACTGCCCCATAAGGCGTAGGCCTTGGCGGTTTGCAACAAAGCCGGATCCAGCGGCGCCGGGCTCAACTTTTGCGTCTCAAACGAATAACTGAATCCCAGTGGATCTTTTTCCGGTTGCAACACCACCAATTGATCGTCGCTCAGCAACGCAAAGTTCTTGTCGAACTGCATCATCACCTGCCCTTTCGCATCACTGGGCACTTGAGTCAAATCGCGACCCAGCATGGGGTTTTCGCTGTCGATACCCATCAAGGATAACAATGTAGGCGCCAAGTCAATTTGGCTGACCAAGCGGGGATCCCGCAGTGGCGCTATGCCCTCCCCCAAAATCACACCCGGAATGCGAAAGTTTTTCACCGGCACTAATTCAGGGCCATAGACCCGAGAGTCGTGATCGGCTACCACTAAAAATAAGGTATCTTGCCAATAATCGGCTTGCTGGGCCTGTTCGAAAAAACGACCCAGCGCATAATCGGCATATTTGGCCGCATTATTACGGGTCTGTTTCGGCTGTTCATACAGCTCGATGCGATCGTCTGGAAATTCGAATGGATCGTGGTTACTGGAGCTGAACACTAGGCTGAAAAACGGCTGATCGCTCTGGGATAAGTGCTCGAACTCTTGATGAGCGCGGTTAAACAGATCTTCGTCGCTGACGCCCCAAGAGCCGATAAACTCCGGCTGCACATAGTCGCGTTGATCGATGATTTTCTCAAAACCATTGCCCAGAAAGAAGCTGGCCATGTTATCAAAATGCCCTTCACCGCCATAGATAAAGCGGGTGCTGTAATTTTGCTGGCGCAACAGCTGAGCAATGGTAAAAAATCCGGTCTGGCTCTTGTCCAGTTTCACCACAGCTTGCGCCGGGGTGGGGGTAAAGCCGGTGATCACCGCCTCTATGCCCCGCACCGAACGGGTGCCAGTGGCATAGAGTTGCTCAAACATCCAACCTTGCTGTGACAGGCGATCCAAATTTGGCGTCAACGGTAAGCCACCCAAGGAACCCACGAAACGCGCCCCCAGACTTTCTTCCAAAATGATCACCAGATTCTTCGGCTTGCCTCGATAGGTGGCTTGGTTGCGAGTCAAGGTCGGTAAGCTGGCTGAAACGAAGTCGCTGTCGGGTCGGCCGCTGGCTTGGCGTAGCGTGGCCAACAGCTCGTCTTCTGCCATGGGGCCGTACAAGGTGCTGGCATTTTCTTCCTTGCCCAATTGTCGCACTGCAAAGCCGACCGAATAGGCGGAGTTCAGCACCAAGGCGTTCACCAGTGGATCCGTAGAAAAAGCCACCATGGCCGGATTCATCCCCCTGTGCCCCAGCGTGGAGCGAGCGGCCAATAAGCCGATGGCCAACACCAGCAGCGCCAGTATCGGTCGCCAGTAAAAACGCGGATAACGAAGATCTCGGCAGACGCGTGCCGCAAAGCGCCAAAAGCCCCACGCCGCCAGCGGCAAGGCAAGCGCCACCACCAGCAGTGCCAGCAGATGACCGCCCAACAACATGGCGAACACTTCTTTGGGGTACATCAGGTATTCCACAAACAAGCGGTTGGGCCGCAGATCGTAGGTGGCGATAAAATCCGGTGTCGACAGCTCCATAAACAGCAAAAATAGGCTGCCAGCCACCAGCCAGACTCGCATCAGTAACAGCCAAGCTCGGCCCAGCGCATGGCCATCGGCCAACAACATGGTCAACACCATGGGCACGCCAAACAGCCAACCCATGGTCGAGAGGTCGACACGCAGCCCTTGCAGTAAGAGGTGCGTCCAGCCTGCGGTGTCCGTCACCCGTTCAAACTGCCACAGGGCCAGCCCTAATCGGCTTAACGTCAGCAGCAGCAGGTTGAGCAATATAAAGCAGATAAAAGGCCAAGCTGGCCCAAGGTGATGTTTAATTCGAATCATGATGATGTCGTCCATGGCAATATCAGAAGTGGGAGTATTGGGTATGCGAAGTGAAAAAAGGGTCAAAAGTGGGGAGTTAACTCGCCACCCTTCTTATTTGGTCACTGACGCTGAGTTACGGGCGCATTAAGGTAAGGCACAGAGTATAGACAGAGAATTAAGGTATGGCGGAATTTAGGTATAAAGTTAAGACACCTAATTTACTACATGGATTAAGACGTAACGTACAGGCAGTGGGCAGAAATATCGGCTGGGTTTACTGAGCCATTCTCGTTGAAAAATAATAGTCGGATCTGCTGAGTCTTTTACCTTTTTTTGACCTGAGTCGGCCTAGAGTGAAAACACATTATAGACGTAATTTTACCTCTGACTGGGGGAGCCTTTATATGGACTCATTAACCGAGCCTACAACACAGCCCACAATACCGAACGCAAATCATCAAACCGCAAGAATCGGTTTTTCGCTGACACCTACACGCTTGGTGTTTTTGGTGTCCTGCTATTTTTTTCTGGTGCTGAATCTGGCTTTACTGGCCAAGTTAGTGGGAATTGTGGAGAGTTTAAGTGACTTCAAGCTTGGCTTTATACTCACCATACCGGT
>JAHLFI010000101.1 GCA_018883865.1 Candidatus Oceanisphaera merdipullorum | reverse complement strand
TTCGAACAAATGCCGGCCAACAATGCGCTAAAAGAACAAGAATATCAGCTGCAAGCCGGCTTCGTGCGCTTTGAACAACAGCAACAAGCCTGGACTTGGTATGCCGGTTACGGGCAAGCCGAGCGAGCACCCGATTTTTGGGAACGCAATCGCAATAGCGCCTTAAGCAGCGAAACCAACCACCAAATAGACACAGGTGTCTTATATAAAGAGGGCAACCTCAGCGGCTCAGTGTCTTTATTTGTCAGTTACGTGGATGACTTTATTTTGGTAGACAATTTAACCGCCGTGCAGGCACGAAACATAGATGCTCGCCGTGCAGGTGGTGAGCTGGAAGCCGCGTGGCAGTTTGTTCCCGACTGGACGCTTAGCAGCAATCTGGCCTACACCTATGGCCAAAATTACTCTGAAGACGTGCCGCTCGGCCAAACTCCGCCGCTGGAGCTCAATACCAGCCTGGCTTATGACAACGGCACTTATCAAGCGGCGCTATTAATGCGCAACGTAGCGGCACAACCGCGCTTTGCTGAAGGACAAGGTAATATTATTGGCCAGGATTTAGGTGCTTCTTCTGGCTTTACCATATTCTCGGTTAATGGCGGCTGGCAGTTAACGCCCGATCTGAAACTAACGGCTGGTATCGACAATTTGCTGGACAAGGAATACAGCGAATTTATCAATAAACAAGATGCCTATATCGCCGGTATTAACCCGCAAACCGCACGTATTAACGAACCGGGTCGCCAATGGTGGGCGGATGTACAACTGAAGTTCTAGTCTTTAATGGACCAACGATGAATGCAAAAAGGAGCCGATTAGGCTCCTTTTTTATATCTCATATCGCCAACCTAGACTCATTGGTAACGAAAGAGCATTGAACAAGGGTGATCAATTTAGAAGCGCTGGGGCGCTCTTATCTCAGCTTAACTTTTCCAAGCGTTTCGCATTCTTCCGTTGCAAAAATTTCTCGCCCTAAGAAACAAGATCATGGCAGCTGTCACGATAACGACTTAAAAATGCAGCCCTGGCGATAGATTTTCGGGCATGGAGACGTGCGTGTCTTCCATAGACGCTACCGGATAGGCGCAGTAGTCGGCCGCGTAATAGGCGCTGGCTCTGTGGTTGCCGCTGTCGCCTATACCACCAAAGGGTGCGGCACCCGAGGCGCCGGTAATCGGTTTGTTCCAATTCACTATGCCAGCACGAATATGGCGCAAGAAGTAATCCCAATCTTGCTGAAAATCCGACAATAAGCCCGCAGCTAAGCCATAGCGTGTATTGTTAGCCAGCGTGACCGCGTGGGCCAAGTCGTCAAAGCGGCTTACCTGCAACAGCGGGCCAAAATACTCTTCGTCAGGCAATTCGCTGATATTACTGACCTCAATAATGCCAGGCGACACTAGCCCAGTATTAGCTTGCAGTGATTTCAGCATCAATAATGACTGGCCACCCAATGCCAACAGGTTAGCTTGGGCCGCTATCATGGCCTTAGCCGCATGCACAGACACTAAAGCCCCCATAAAAGGCTGTGGGTCCGCATCATAGACACCGACTTTAATCGCCTTAGTCACGGCAATTAAACGCGCCAAAATAGCATCGCCCGCCGCACCTTTGGGTAATAACAAACGCCGCGCACAGGTACAACGCTGGCCTGCGCTAATAAAAGCCGACTGCACTATGGTGTGCACGGCCGCATCTATGTCGGCCACCTCACCCACCACCAGTGGATTATTACCGCCCATTTCTAACGCTAAAATTTTGCTGGGTTGCTCCGCCCACTGGCGATGCAGCAGCTGGCCGGTATTGGAAGAGCCGGTAAAAAATAAACCATCAAGATCGGGGTGTGCCGCCAAAGCCTTGCCCGTAGATACCTCACCTTGCACTAGGTTGAGCACACCCGCAGGCAAGCCGGCCAGCGCCCAGAGTTTCACCGTCTCTTCGGCCACCTTAGGCGTGAGCTCAGAGGGTTTAAACACCACCGTATTGCCGGCGATTAAGGCGGGTACTATGTGGCCATTGGGCAGGTGCCCTGGAAAGTTGTACGGGCCAAATACAGCGACGACGCCATGGGGTTTATGGCGCAGCACGGCTTTGCCGCTGCCCATAGGTGCTTCGGTAAACCCGGTGCGAGCAAAATAGGCTTTTTCAGACAGCGCAATTTTTCCGGCCATGGCTGCGGCTTCGGTGGCGCTTTCCCATAACGGCTTGCCGGTTTCTTGGGCAATAAAAGTCGCTAATCGATCTTTGTGCTCCACCAATAATTCGCCAAAACGCTTAATAATAGTAAGTCGCTCGCTCACCTCCCGACTCGCCCACGCAGGGCTTGCCGCGCGCGCTGCCGCCACCGCAGCATTAACCTGACTTAGGCTGGCCGACGCGCCGTGCCAAACCTCGACGTTTTTAGCCGGATCCACAGAGCTAAATGCTTCGCCCTCGCCGGGCTGCCAGTGGCCGTTGATATATTGCACGTTTGCAGTTTGCTCTGTGTCTGTCATGCCTTAACTCTCCACTTATTACTTAGGTAGCAATATATTCGGTTAAACCATTTACTCGGTATTGATAGCCAGTATGGATAGCGCCGCTATTTATATATTAACCAGTCTTACTGTATCGCCGTCGGTGACTTTGAGTAACTGCGCCACTTGTTCGGTCAGCGTGACATAAGATAAGCCCTGCTTATCGGGCTCGGCGCTAACCAAGTCGATCTCAGAAATTAACGCGCGAAAATCGGCAAACTGGCCGTTGCTGATCAAATAAGCGCGCCCTTGGCTAACATCCGCGATCTTAACTTGGCATTGTCGACTATTTTGCACCGAACGAATTTGCGATAACTCACATTCCACGGTCGGACCGCCATCAAAAATATCCACATAACCACGCCAAATGAAGCCCTCTTCGGTTAAGAAGCGCAGCGCCGGTTTGGTGTTGTGATGAGTGACGCCAATCACCGACTTGGCGTCTTTAGACAACAAGTTCACGTAAATAGGAAACTTGGGCATCAGCTCGGCGATAAAGCCTTTTTGCCCGATGCCAGTTAAATAGTCGACGGTCGGGAAATCCATGCTAAAAAAGTGCTCTTGCAGCCAGCCCCAAAATGGACTGTGCCCCTGTTCGTCGGACACGCCGCGCATTTCGGCCAAGACGCGCTTATCGAATAACTCGGGGAATTCGGCCAAGAATAAAAAACGACTTTTAGATAGCAAGCGGCCGTTTAAACCGTGGCGCGCCGATTCCTGCAAAAATAAGGTGCACAACTCACTGCAGCCGGTGTAATCGTTGGTCAAGGTGAGGGTTTCAACCACGTTATAAATACCCAACTGGGGTGAGCTGTGCACTTGTTTACCAAGCAGATAAGTATAGAAAGGAGCGGATAAACCGACGGCGGCATTAATGGCGCAGGTGCCGATCACCTCGCCGGTATCGCTGTCTTCAGCCACAAAAAAGTACAAACGCTCGCTCTTGTCCGTGCCGCGATTGGCAAAGGCGGCTGAGGAGTCGTCGATTTTTTGTTGCAATAAGGGATCATTAACCGGCAAGGACGTAAAGCCATGACCAGACTCAATAGCGAACTGCTTTAGGGTAGGAAAGTCTCTCTGCTCGATAGGACGGATCACTAGCATGTCAGACTCCTTATTCGTGCTGGTTGATAAAGCGAGGCGAATGCCTCGCTTTGGTATTAGCTGAAAACGAGAAGCTAACGCTCTTTATTTATCCATTAACGACCTTGGCCACGGCACGTTCGAAGCGGGCTAAGCCCTCAAGCACGTCTTCGTGGCTGATCACTAATGATGGCGCAAAACGTACTACGTTGGCACCGGCGATCAGCACCATGAGTTGCTCATCCATGGCCGCATCTAAAAACGCTTTGGCGCGCCCTTGGTACTGCTCAGTCAACACGCAACCCAGTAATAAGCCCTTGCCGCGCACTTCACTAAAGCAATGATATTTATCATTAATGGCCGCCAAACCGTCGCGATACCAAGTTTCGCGCTCTTTCACGCCGGCTAATACGGAGTCGGTATTGACCGTATCGAACGCCGCTTCCGCCACGGCACAGGCCAATGGATTTCCGCCATAGGTTGAGCCGTGGGTGCCAGGTTTAAAGGAGGCCGCAATGGCGGTCGTGGTTAACATGGCACCAATCGGGAAGCCGCCGCCCAGCGATTTAGCGCTGGTTAAAATATCCGGCGTCACGCCTAAGTTCATGTAGGCATACAGGGCGCCAGTTCTGCCGACGCCGGTTTGCACTTCGTCGAAGATCAATAATGCATTGTGTTGATCGCACAGCTCGCGTACCGCGGTCACGTACTCAACATCTGGACTGATAATGCCGCCCTCGCCTTGCAGCGGCTCCATTACCACGGCGCAGGTGTTATCCGACATGATGGCTTTGAGCGCATCGAGATCGTTGTAATTCACGTGGTCGATGTCGGCAGGTTTAGGGCCAAAACCGTCAGAATACGCCGCTTGGCCGCCCACTGTTACGGTAAAGAAGGTACGACCGTGAAAGCCTTGGTTAAAGGCAATAATTTGTGATTTTTGCTCACCAAAATGCTCAAGCGCGTATCGACGGGCCAGCTTAAACGCCGCCTCATTAGCTTCGGCGCCTGAGTTACAAAAATAGGCTTTTTCGGCGAAGGTGGCGGCGACCATCTTGCTGGCTAAACGCAGCGCCGGCTCGTTGGTCAGCACGTTGCTCACATGCCATAATTTTTCACTTTGTTCACGAAGCGCGCCTACCAAAGCCGGATGGCAGTGGCCTAAGCAGCTGACTGCAATACCACCGGCGAAGTCGATATACTCTCGACTGTCTTGGTCCCACACGCGCGCGCCTAAACCGCGCACCGGGATCATCTGGGCCGGTGCGTAGTTAGGTACCATAACTTGGTCGAACAATTCGCGGGTGACTGCCATATCAGACATGCTTACTCCTTGGATACCGCCACTCTTTAGCGGTAAATGTTAAATATAGGTGAATATACGGACATTATGACCAACAACCTGTGAGCCCGCTCGATAAATTACCCTAGGCTGACAGCGCTGCCAACCAGAAGAAATAATCAAAAATAATGCATAACTTATCAAACAAAAACCAAAACAAAGGCTTTAGTGCCGTTATATACTGCATAAAATTAGCCGCGAGTGCAGTAATAAAAGACCATTTTACAAAGAAAATATTATCCGCCGCTATATTCAGCTAAATACCTTGCTGATTAGTGCGACTGATAGTGCAACTGAGAGTGAAACTGTTAGTCCGCCAACAAGCGCAAAAAATTGCCTAATAACTGATGACCACACTCGGTCATGATGCTTTCGGGATGAAACTGCACACTGTGGATCGGCAAACTATTGTGCTGCATGCCCATAATTTCATCCTGCTCGCCGCTCTCGGTCTGGCTCCAAGCGGTGACGCTGAAGTCGCTCGGTAAACTGGCCGCTTCGACAATCAACGAATGATAACGCGTCACGGTAAGCGGATTTGGTAAGCCAGCAAACACACCTTGCTGGGTGTGGCGAATACGGGAGGTTTTGCCGTGCATCACTTGGCGCGCCCGCACCACTTTGCCGCCAAAGGCCTGTGCTATGGCTTGATGACCCAAACACACGCCCAAGATCGGCAGCTGGCCGGCAAACTCTTGAATAGCCGCCAGTGAAATACCCGCCTCATTCGGCGTGCAAGGCCCAGGAGAAATCACCAAGCCCGTTGGCTGTAACTGGGCTATCTCGGCCAGCGTGATGTCATCATTACGCCGCACCAGCACCGCTTGGCCCAACTCACCAAAATACTGCACTAAGTTATAAGTGAAAGAGTCATAGTTATCGATCATCAGCAACATGAGCGCAGTTTCCGTTTAATAAAATTCAAAGCCTGAGTGAGCCAACATAAGGACACCTGAGAGACCGCCATAATACTGCCCTCGCTGTCGCAACTAAAGCACAACCCACATAAACCACGGCACAGGGCTATTTTCCTGCATAACTTGCACTCACTTCCTCGCACACCCAAAATGGGCGCTTCTCTGTTATGGATACCCACTCAGTCATGTCTTTTCATTACCAGCAAGTCACGACCCACTTTGGCCACATGTTTCCGGCCCATGTCGAAGAGCTGTGCGAGTTACTCATAGTGCTACGTAAACAGTTTTTGGGTGATTTGGATCTGATGCTGATCTTGGCCATTATTGGCTCGCGTACCCTGCCCGCTCGCCAAAGCACCGCCATGACCTACCAAGAATTTATGACCAACGACAAAGTCGTGGTGCAAGTACAGGCCATCAATATTCAATCGGTAGCCGAGTGCAGCGGCATAGCGCGCGAAACCGTGCGCCGTAAAATTCAAAAGCTAGAAACACTGGGCTTAGTGATGCGCGATGCACAGGGCATGCTCAGCGTTACCCATAAGGCGACCAGCGAATTATCGGCCGCTACCGAGGCCAGCCTGCAATATCTCGCCGCCTTAGGCGAGACCTACCTAGCCGCCAGTCGCGCGGCTCACTCCCCCAGCAAACTACACGAATAAGTCGAGCGAATAACTCATGAGAAGCGTATTACGCGGGCTTAAGAATCTACTGTTATTCAGTGTGCTGGTCGGCATGTTGGCCACGGCCAGCACAGTGATTCCCGCGGCTGGGAGGCAGCCAATATCTTATTGTTTAAAGACACCTTGCAGCTGACCCGCTTTCGTTTAGCCGAGCTGTCGCCCGATGATTATGCTCGACATATAGAGCAAGCATTGAGCGAGCAAGATATTGAGCTGGCACGATCTCTGCTGACCTTGGCTGATGAGCAAGGCGTGGTGTTGGCAGCCCAATGGCAAGAGCAAGTGGCGGCACAAGAAACTTGGGCCGCCACGGCGATGCGCAACTCTTCCGACATTTGGCAAGGCATCAGCACGGGACGCGCGCATTCCGGTGCTGGCTTAGCGGCGGCCACCCTCAGTGACTTTACGTTATTTGGCGATGTGCGCGATGTGATCCAGCAATCGATTGCTTGGCCCGAGCACGATCCGATATTACTGGCGCTGGCCGGTACCGGCCTTGGTTTAAGCGCCATCACGCTGGCCAGCGGCGGCACGGCAGCCCCGGTGAAGGTAGGCTTATCGCTGGTAAAAGTCGCGCGTAAGAGTGGCCGGTTAAGCAAAAATCTCGGCCGCCAGCTAACGCACATCACCAAAAACGCCATCGACCCTAATGTCGTCAGCGAAGTAGGCACGCGCTTTAGTAAGCTGGAGCTTAACACCTTAAATCGTGTGCAATTAGATGAGTTAGCCAGCACCGCTAAGCGCATCGTCTCACCCACTGCCAGCAAGCAACTATTGAAAAGCGGCCGCGGTGTGCGCCGCATAGCCAAGAACACCAGCAGCAAAGGTGCGCTCGATGCGTTGCAGCATGCAGATTCGATACAGGAATTGTCTCGCTTGGCACGCTTGTCTGACGGCTTAAAAGGCTCGTTTCGCGCCAGCTTGCGCCTGTTACCCGATGTAGGGAAAAGCCTCTATAAATTAACCTCAACGTTAATTTCATTACTGCTGTGGCTAGGCGGTGCCGTGATCTGGCTCGGCACCGCCGCTTGGTACGGCTTGCGAATTTTGGTCTGGCTAATCATGGGCTTATGGCGTTTGTTTTAGATTAATCGACACCTGCTGCATCGAGTGATGAAAAAACTTACTGAATACTACTAGTGTTATGTTTTGCGACTAACACCAACAAAAACGGCCTGTCGATTGCTCACACAGGCCGTTTTTCAAAAGCGAAAGCGATTAAGCCAAGGCTTTTACCAGTTCCAACACTTCCAGCTCAACGCCGTCTAACTCTTCGTCCCAGTTAGGGCCGATGCGCACGCCATCTTCAGACATGTCTTCTACCCAGACTTCTAAAAATTCAGCGAGCGTGATTTCGAAAGGTACATATTCTGCCCATTCGTCGATACACTGTGCTTGAGCTGCACTTTCGGTAGACCAAACTGGCATCACTTCGGTATCTTCAAATTCAGACGAGTCACAAACGACCCACTCTTCGCCGAAGCGCACGCCCCACATCACGTTGTTAGCGGTGACTTCGTCGAGAAAACGCTGATAATTTTGCTGGTGGATATCGCTCATGTTGTTCACCTTTTGGCTGATAACGGGGAAAGCTGATAACGGGGAAGATACCCCAGATGGGGCGATACTGAACCAAATCCCCCCTAGACTCAATCAAAACAATAGTAAACTCGGTCTAGCGTTAGGCCAACCGACTGCCTGAACGCTCAAGCTTCAATATAGTGTTAGCCGGCGCCGTAAACCTTGGCGTGTCGCTTTGACTTTTAAACTTTGTTTTTCAACTTTGATTTTCAATTCTGGCCTGCGTTTTTCAACTTACAATCATAGCCTAAAATCTAGCTAGCAATCATAGGAGATAGGGAATGCAACTGCCTGCTAAAGAAGCCGTCGCCAGTATTGATGTGGATGCGCAATATACTTTTACGCCTGTGTGCCCCAATGAACTCCCAGTGATCGGCGGCGATACCATTGGGCCTGAGCTTAACGCCCAAGCCCAATTTGCGGCCTATCGTTTAGGCTCCAAAGATGCCCACTCTCCCCACGCGCTTTGGGTCAGCAGCCCGCAGGCGCCGCCTTTTAGTCAAGTTAATGGCATAAATATGGATATTCGCTGGCCAAGCCATGCGGTGCCCGGCACTAAAGGCTTTGAACTGTTGGCCGAGTTACCCCATCCGGCGGATTATGACTTTTTTGTGTGGAAAGGCGTGGAGCCAGATATGCATCCCTACGGCGCCTGTTACCACGATTTAGCCGAACGCCAAAGCACCGGCATTATCGAATATTTGCAGGCTAAACACGTTACTACCGTATTAATTGGCGGCTTAGCCACCGACTATTGCGTACGTCACACAGCGCTACAATTACTCAGAGCGGGCTTTAAGGTCATCATTAATCTTGCCGCTACCCTAGGCGTAGCCGAAGATTCAACGGCTCAAGCACTGCAAGAATTACAACAAGCAGGCGCACACTTAATAGCCAACGCCGCAGCGTTGGAGCAAACGTTGGATCCAAAATTAGATCACACAGTGGGAGCAAGCGAATGACCGACACTAGTACTCAAGATTACGTGATCCAATCACTGCTCGATACCGACTTATATAAGTTCACTATGATGCAAACCGTGTTGCATCAACATCCCGCCGCCGAGGTGGAGTATCATTTTCGTAGCCGTAATAAACAGCTGGATTTTAGCGACTGTATCGCAGACATAGAGGCGGAAATTGCCCATTTGTGTCAGTTGCGCTTATCAGAAGATGAATTGGCCTACTTGGGCGAGCTGGATTATATCAAACCAGACTTTATACACTTCTTACGACTCTTTCGTCTCGACCAGCGCTTTGTACACGTCAGCTGTCACCAAGGCGAGCTGCGATTAAAAATCCAAGGCCCTTGGCTGCACACCATTCTTTTTGAAGTGCCTTTATTGGCGATCATAAGCGAAGTGTATTGTCGCCGACACAACCCCAAACCAGATTTAATCGGCGCCCGAGCACGCTTGCAAGACAAGATAGAACTGGTGAAAAATCATCCAGAACATGAAGACTTTCGCTTTTCCGACTTTGGCACCCGCCGCCGTTATTCGCGCCGCTGGCAGCAAGAAGTGGTGCAGGAATTAGCCACGCAATTGCCAGAGCAATTTTCTGGCACCAGTAATCTGGATTTAGCGCGGCGCCTTAACTTAAAGCCGGTGGGCACTCTTGCTCATGAATTTATGCAGGCGTTTCAAGCGCTGGGGCCACGGCTTATCGACAGCCAAAAGATGGCGCTCGAAGCTTGGGTGCACGAATATCGAGGCCAACTTGGC
>JAHLFI010000100.1 GCA_018883865.1 Candidatus Oceanisphaera merdipullorum | reverse complement strand
CATACCGATGTGACCTTCCTGCCGACTCCGGCCATGGGTGCCGTGTTATCCGCGAAGCTGTTACCTCCCTTTGGTGGCGATACCTTATGGGCTAGTAACAGCGCGGCGTTTGAAGCTCTGTCTAAACCGTTACAGTTGATGCTTGACGGGCTAACCGCTACCCATGACTTTACTCGGTCTTTCCCTCTTGAGCGCTATGGTAACACCCCAGAAGCGTTAGAGACTTACCATCAGGTGCAGCGCCAATACCCGCCGCTTTCGCATCCTGTCGTGCGAACTCATCCCGTCACTGGGCGTAAGGGACTCTTCATTAACGAGGGTTTTACCACCCGGATCAACGAGCTGGAAGCCGATGAAAGTGATGCTCTGCTGCGTTTCTTATTCGCCCACAGCGTACGTCCAGAATTTACCGTGCGTTGGCGCTGGCAAACTAACGATATCGCCTTCTGGGATAACCGCATCACCCAGCATTATGCTGTAGACGACTATCGTCCACAGCGACGGGTAATGCAAAGGGCGACTATTTTGGGTGATGTACCCGTCTAATAAAGGTATGAGGGCGGCGCACAATATTATGCGGCCGCCCTAAACATATGGATACTCGTTACGCCACTGCCTGAAAGCCATGCGTTGCTACATATCGGTTGATATATATCATTGGATTGGTGTTTTTCACCACCAAAGTGCGGAAAACTTTTCTAAACCTTCCCATAATGTTCTTTTTCACCGAGCCAGCGGCGGATCAGCGGTGCCGTGATTTCTGGATGTTTGTCGGCTAAATAGCGGGCGAGGCGTTGGATTTCTGGTAATAGATGTTGGTCGCGTATTAGGTCGGCAATTTTTAAGTCGGTGAGGCCGGTTTGTTTGGTGCCTAAAAGCTCGCCGGGACCGCGAATTTCTAAGTCTTTCTGGGCAATAATAAAGCCGTCGTTGGTGTCGCGCAGCACGCCCAAGCGTTGGCCAGCGGTTTTAGTTAAGGGTGCGTGATACAAGAGCACGCAGTGGGAAGCGACCGCGCCTCGGCCGACGCGGCCACGCAATTGGTGCAGTTGCGCCAAGCCTAAACGCTCGGGGTTTTCGATGATCATCAAAGAAGCATTAGGTACGTCTACGCCGACTTCTATGACGGTGGTCGCCACTAACAAGTCAATCTTGCCGGCCTTAAAGTCAGCCATTACTGTTAACTTTTCTGCGGGCTTCATACGGCCATGTACTAGGCCTACTTTTAATTCGGGCAATTGCGCGGTGAGCTCGGTGGCTGTGTCTTCAGCGGCTTGGCATTCTAATACTTCCGACTCATCAATCAGGGTGCACACCCAATAGGCTTGTCGGCCTTGTTCGCGACACACTTGGCGTACCCGAGCGACGATGTCTTCGCGTCGGGTATCGGGCATGGCGACGGTAGTAACGGGGGTACGACCTGGCGGCAGTTCATCGATAATTGAGGTGTCGAGATCTGCATAGGCGGTCATGGCCAAGGTGCGCGGTATGGGGGTGGCGGTCATGATCAATTGGTGTGGGTAAAAGTCCCCTTGGCTGCCTTTTTCACGCAGTGCCAAGCGCTGATGCACACCAAAACGATGTTGCTCATCAATAATCACCAGTTCCAGTGCATCAAATTGTACTTGTTCCTGAAACAGTGCATGGGTGCCGACTATCATGCCCAACTCGCCACTGGCTAAGCGCGCTAGCTGTTCGGCGCGCGCTTTGCCTTTTACCTTGCCGGCCAGCCAACCCACTTGAATGCCTAATGGCGCCAACCAAGCGGCAAAATTATTGGTGTGTTGTTCGGCTAACAACTCGGTGGGCGCCATGAGCGCGACTTGGCCCTGATTACCTATAACCTGCAGTGCGGCCAATGCCGCCACTAGCGTTTTACCTGAGCCCACGTCACCTTGTACTAGACGCATCATGGGTATTGGTTTGGCTAAGTCGCTGGCAATTTCTGCTACGACTCTTTGCTGGGCATTCGTAGGCGTAAAAGGCAGTTGTGCTAAAAAATCGCTAATGAGTTGCTCGGGGTAGCGCATGCTCCGCGCCTGATGAGCCTGGCTTTGCTCTCGCACCTTAAGTACAGAAAGATTATGAGCCAGTAGCTCCTCCATGATCAGCCGTTGTTGAGCAGGATGTGTGCCTTGCTCTAGGGTGAATAGATCCACACCTGCCGGTGGGCGATGCAATAACTGCAGCGCTTCATTTAAGCTAATTTGTTTGTCATATAAGCCGCTGGGTAACCATTCTTGTAATGGCGTTTGCGCAAGTAACGCCAGCGCTTGATCGGTGAGTTGGCGCAGGGTAATTTGGCGCAAGCCTTCGGTCGCGCCATAAACGGGCGTCAGATTAGCTTCGCCCGTCATCGCCAGATCGCCCAGCTGCAGGCTGTATTCGGGGTGAATAATTTCAAGGCCATGCTGACCCGGGCGAATTTCGCCGAAGGCGCGAATTTTAGTGCCGGCGGTCAGGTTGCTCATTTGGGCCGCGGCAAAGTTGAAAAAGCGCAGCGTCAGGCTGCCGCTATCGTCGCGCATGCGGCATAACAACATGCGCTTGCGGCCATAGCTAATGTTGCTGTCGACGATCTCACCAATCACAGACACGTGCATGCCGGGCATTAAGTCGCCTATGGCGTGAACTTGGGTGCGGTCTTCGTAGCGCAGCGGCAGATGGAATAGCAAATCTTGCACCGTGCTCAAACCGAGCCGTTGCAGCTTTTCTAACATCTTATTGCCTACGCCCTTGAGCAGACTGAGCGACATCTTCTCCAGATTCATAACGGTCTCACCCTGTAAATATGTACAGAGAATAGCAAAGCCGAGATTAAAAAGGCAGTAAAGGCAGCGGTAAGCCTTAAGCTGTCAGCGAACAGCCAAAAAAACACCGAACTTTGTTAGCTCGGTGTTTTTAGATGGGCTCTGGATTTTATCTAACAGCTTTCCGCTTTTTTAAAGCAATCTTTTCAGCAGCACATTGGCTCGGGTGCGTTGTACTCGCTTGAGCAACTTTTGGACGGGTAGCGGATAATCGCTCATTTCTTCGATTTCTGAGAAATGCTCGATACGCTGGCAGTGTTCGAGAATATTGTTTTTTTCTGCTGCAAAGCTGGGTTGCAATAATTGCTCAGGATCTTGCAATAACAGGCCGTTTTCTAGATCTAGACCCCAAGCGCGAGGATTAAGATTATTGCCTGTGATGATCGCCAAATCGTCGTCAACAAAAATGCCTTTCAGGTGATAAGAATTGCGCTCGTGGCGCCAGAGCATAATATTCAACTTACCCTGATAAATCGCCGTTTGATGAGCCCGAGCAAAGCGGCGCAAGTTAGTTTCATACAAGTAAGGCAAGCCGCCTATGGTACGAAATGGCTCATTGGGTGGAATATAAAAGTCATTGGCGGTTTTATCGCCAATCACTAGGGTAACGGTCACGCCTTTCTTTAATAGGGTGCGCACGTCTTTGGCTAGCGGTTTGGGCAAATTGAAATAAGGCGTACAAATAAACAGCTGTTGTTCGCTGCTGCGCAATACGGTACGTATCATGCGGTTGAGTCGATTACCTCTTTTACCTAACCCCGCTAAAGGTGTAACGGACACTTGACCTGCTTTACGTTCTTCATCGGCAAACTGATATTGAGTACGCTTCATCTGCGGTTTAAATTGGCGGATCACACCGCGTAATTGCCGAGCCGAGGGGATAGCTGGCGCCAGTAAAGAGGGCACGGCCGGATTCTGCATAAACAGCCGCGTCATGTAATCCACCATGCTATCTGCCAAGTGCGCATCGCTAAATTGGTGATAACGATCGAAACGGTAACGCTCATCTTGATGCAGGTAAATGTCATTGAGGCTGGCGCCGGAATAGAGCAAAGTATCGTCAAACACGAAGCCTTTTAAATGCAGTACGCCCAGTATTTCTCGGCCTTTAACCGGCACGCCGTAAATATTAATTTGCTCGGCGTAACGCTCGGCAAATTCTTGGTACATCTTATGGTTGCCGCCTTGGCCTTTCTGGCCAATCAAGCCCCGTTGAGCGCGGTGAAAGTCCACGAACAAGCAAATATCCAAATCCGGTTTGGCTTGTTTGGCTTCATAGAGGGCGGTCAAAATTTCGCGGCCGGCGGCATCATCTTGTAAATACAGGGCCACTAAATAGATGCGTTGTTGTGCGTTAGCAATGAGTTCCAGCAACCTTTGCTTAAAGCTTTGCGCCGAATACAAAACTTGTATTTGGTCTGCATCTACCGCCAAGCTTGGCAGGCGGTGCAATAGGGTGCGGTAATGATGAGCTAAGGGCATAAATGAATCCGTTTAATGGTTGGCGCTCAAGACCATACTTAAGCGCCAATATGCGGTTGCAGTTTAGCGAACTTTAGCCGTGAGCGGCAAATTACCGCGTGATTTACCTTATCGTACCTTTTATAAGGCTTGAGTGGCCTGCTCTAACCACTCTCGATCCGCCTCTTTTAATTGTGGACTGATCTTTTGCCATACTTGGCCATGATACTGGTTCAGCCAGTCGATATGCTTGGGTTCCAGCCAAGCCGTATCAATTAGCCGTCGATCAAACGGCACAAAGGTGAGGGTCTCAAATTCAAAAACCGGAATGTCACCGTCTAATTGGGCCGGGCGCACGACTTGTAGGTTTTCACAGCGAATACCGAAGGCATTTTCCCGATAATAACCTGGTTCGTTAGACACTATCATGCCGGTGGTGAGGGCAGTTTGGCTGCCTTTGGGGGAAATGCGCTGCGGCCCTTCGTGCACACTTAAATAGTGGCCCACGCCATGGCCGGTGCCGTGATCGAAGTTATAGCCTTCTTGCCACAAGGGCTGTCGCGCCAACACATCAAGCTGCTGGCCACAGGTGCCAGCCGGAAAACGGGCGCTCGCTAAATCCATATGGCCGCGTAACACCAGCGTAAACAGTTTTTTCATCTCCGCATCTGGCACGCCTACCGCCACGGTGCGGGTAATGTCGGTGGTGCCATCCAAATATTGGCCGCCTGAGTCCACGAGATAAATGGCATCTTGGCCTAGGCGTCGCGGCGTACCGTTTAGATGATGGTAATGGCACATGGCGGCATTAGGGCCTAAAGCGGAAATAGTACTAAAGCTGGGCTCGACGAACTCTGGGTTGGCGGCGCGGCATGCTTCAAGTTTATCGGCCAAACTGCCTTCGTCTTCCAGTTCGGGATTGGCTTGGCGGACGCGCTCATCTAACCAAGCCAAGAAACGGCACATGGCGGCGCCATCGCGCAAATGAGCGGCGCGGCTGCCGTTGACTTCTACTGGATTTTTACAGGCTTTGGGCAGCATGCAAGGATCTTCTCCATACACTAACTCGGCGCCGGCCTCGCTTAATGTCAATGTGCTCCAAGCGTTGGCGGTAGTGGCATCTAACTGCACGCGTGCGCCTTTTTTACCGAGTGCCTGCAGTGCGTCAGTGAGCGCTGCCATCGGCTGTAAAGTCACATCAGAACCGCAGTGGCCACTTAAATCTAAACCGGAAAATTTAGCGGGATCGGCGAATAATTGCAGGCTGCCATCTTGATGCAAGAGCGCGAAGCTCAACACCACGGGCAAGCAGGGAATGTCGCGGCCGCGAATATTGAGCAGCCAGTTAATGGGCTCGGCTTGAGTAAATAATTGCGCGTCTATGTGGCTGGCCGCTAAATCTTGGGCGATGCGACTGCGTTTGGCTTGGCTGTGCTGGCCGCTGTAATCTTGGCTGAGTAATAAAGCAGGATTGGTCGTGGGCTGTGGGCGGTCGTGCCAGTGGGCATCGATTAAGTTCTCGGATACTGGCACTAAGGAGATGCCTTTGGCCGCTAACTTAGGTTGCGCATTTTGATACCACTGTTGGCTGTGTAAATGGGCATCAAAGCCCACGCTATCTCTGTTACCCAGCTGGCTGAGCAGCCAATCGAGATAAGGCTCACTAATTAAGTGATGATAATTAAATAAAGTAGCCGCACATTGCTGGCGGACTTGCACCGTATAGCGGCCATCCACAAAGATGGCCGCTTGTTCAGGCAATATTAGGCTAACACCGGCCGAGCCAGTAAAACCGGTGAGCCAGGCCAAACGCTCCGCATAGGGCGGAATATACTCACCCAGATGTTCGTCATCGTGGGGCACAATAAACGCCTGCAGATGTTGGGCGGCCATGGTGTGACGGATCGCCGCGAGACGTTGAGCGTGAGGCATGTGGGCTCCTAATGAGAATTTAATAGTAAAAAATAAGACCAGTCTTTGAGAGCAAAATTCAGCAAATAGGTCACTTTACGCTGCCCGCTTAGCGTTAGCAAAACGTGGCGGTTTATGGCGTGGATCGACGACACCTAAGCCCTAGAGATATGCTTTTTTTTAGTTTTTCATGCTGTTTATTTTTTATGAATACGTTAGTTTTCAGCATTTGGCGATTCGAGTACCGCAAAAGGACGTCGTTTTTCTTTTTCTAATACCAAGGCTTCCAGTATTTGCACCCGCTCGTGCAGGTGTAAATTTTGCGTCTCTAATTGCGCGAGTCGATCCGCTTGGTTACGGCTGTGATTAAGCAGCAGTAACACGGCGGCGATGGCCAGCCCTAATAAGATAATGCCTAGCATCTATGTGCTCCTTATTTTTGTAGCCATCACGTTAAGACAAAATACTCGTTAGCGAAAGGTGAACTGTGCTTGAGTCGAGGGCTGCCTGCCTTTGTTCGGCTCTGGGTGAGCCGTGAATAAACGCATTTAGCTAATAAAAAGGGCTGCAAACGCAGCCCTTTGATGGTTGTTTTACTTTCCAACTCAATTAATGGTTTTCTATTATCTTAGGCGCTTGCTCTTCGTCAAACACCGGCAACGGCTTGTGCTGTGAGGCCAAGAAGGTGTAAATCACCGGCAACACAAACAGGGTAAATAGCGTACCAATACTCAAGCCAGATACGATAACTATACCCATACCAAAGCGTGAAATAGCACCTGCACCCACCGCAAACAGCAGCGGGATCAAGCCAGCCACCATGGCGGCAGTGGTCATCAAGATGGCGCGTAAGCGAATACGAGCGGCAGTGCGGATCGCTTCATGGCGGCTGGCGCCATGATTGAGCTGCTCTTCTTTGGCCACTTCACACATCAAGATACCGTGCTTGGTAATAACACCCACCAAGGTAATCAGGCCCACCTGAGTATAAATGTTCATGGTGGCGAGCCCCCATGCCAAGGCAATCAGAGCACCGGAAATAGCCAGTGGTACAGATACCATGATCACTAAGGGATCGCGCACACTTTCAAACTGCGATGCCAACACCAAGAAGATGATGAATAAGGCCAGTAAAAAGGTCATGTAGAGCGCGTTACCTTCGGTAACAAATTGACGTGCGCCGCCTAAGTAGTCGTGGTTATAGCCGTTCGGCAGATTGGCCGATACTTCCTGTTCCATGAAGTTGATGGCATCACCCATGGACACGCCGGGCGAGAGCACGGCCCCTATGGTGGCGGAGTTTAGCTGGTTAAAGTGTGGCAAGGATCTCGGCTGAGCTTCCATGGTAATGGACACCAAGCTGCCCAGAGACACCATGTCGCCGTTTTGAGCGCGCACATAGTAATCTTTGATCGAGTCTGGGTTTAACCTGTATTTACGATAAACTTGGGGTATCACCTCATAGCTACGGCCATCTAGGTCAACACGGTTTACATAGCCATCACTCATCATGGTCGACAGCGTCACCGCTATGTCTTGCATGGTAATGCCATAAGCTCCTGCTTGGTCGCGATTGACCTTGATTTTCATGGTGCCCGAGTCGAAAGCTAAGTCCAGCTCGCTATAGACGAACAGTGGGCTTTGGCTGACTTTTTTCAGTACATCTGCCGCCACTTCATACAGGCTTTCAAAGGAGTTAGGCGTGGTCAGTACATATTGCACCGGCAAACCACTGGAAGCACCCGGTAACTCAGGGAACTCAAAGGCACTGATGGCTACCGCAGGTATGGCTTGTAAGCCCGGCGTCAGGCGTTTGATCACATCCTTTTGGCCATCGCGCTGACTCCAAGGTTTGAGCACGGCCACGGCCAAGCCTTGGTTGGCGTTGGGTACGCCCGCTATGGTTAGCGAAGTCGCTAGGCCATCTTCCTTATTGAGTACATCCACCGCCTTCAGCATGTTGTTTTCGATGTAGTCCAAGTTAGCCGAGTTCGGCGCCTTGGCCATCATCAAGAAGGCGCCCCTATCTTCACTGGGTGCCAATTCGCTGGGAATAAAGGCAAACAACACCGGCATGGAGGCAAACACCAATACTGCAAACATGATCACCACTGGGCGCTTAGCTAATACTGCATCCAGCATGCGGCTATAACCGCGTGTGACCTTGTCGAAGGTATTTTCCACGCTGCGTTCGAAGCGGTTAGGGTTGGTGTGGGCTTTAAGCAACTTAGAGCACATCATGGGCGACAGTGTCAGCGCCACTATCCCTGAGATAAATACCGCACCGGCTAAGGTGAGGGCAAACTCTTTAAACAGTGAGCCGGTAATGCCGTCCATCAAGGCGATGGGCGCATACACTGCCGCCAAGGTGATGGTCATGGTAATCACCGGCACCGCAATTTCTCGGGTACCGATAATGGCGGCGCGATAGGGCGTTTCACCCGCCTTAATATGCCGGTCGACGTTTTCCACGACCACTATGGCGTCATCCACCACCAGACCTATGGCTAGCACCATGGCCAGCAAGGTCATCAGGTTGATACTAAAACCAAACACTTGCATCAACATGGCCACGCCAATCAATGACAAAGGTATGGTGACTATGGGGATCAGTACCGCGCGGAACGAGCCTAAGAACAAGGTGATCACTATTACTACGATTAACGAGGCTTCGATGATGGTTTTAATCACCTCACTGATGGACTCGTTAATGGCATCGGTGGCGTCGTACAGTAACTTCATCTGAATGGTGTCGGGCATGTTGCGTTGCAGTTCGGGCAACAGCTTGCGTACATTTTCAGCCACACTCAGCGGGTTAGCTGAAGGGGTGGGGTCCACGCCTATCACAACCGCCGGTTTACCGTCAGCCAAGGCGCGCACTACGTCGTGGCTTTTTTCCAGTGACACTTGCGCAATATCGCGCAGCCGTACTATACCGTCTTCACGGGTGGCCACTACCAAAGATTCCAGCTCTTCGGGGTTTTCTATCTGGGTATTGATATCACTGTTGTACACCATGTAGTAACCGGTCACCTGACCGGTAGCAGCCTGATAGTTGTTAGCCTGCAACACAGACACCACCTCGGGGGCAGTCAGCTGGTGTGCGGCCATACGCTGTGGATCTAGCCAGATACGGAGCGCAAACTGAGCACCACCAAACAGGTTGATCTTAGCAACCCCATCTACCGAGTAAAATTGCGGCTGTATCACTCGCTCCAGATAATCGTTGATCTGGGGCGCGTTCAGCTCTTCACTGCTGAACGAAATATACATGATGGAAGTAGAAGAGCCCGTGGTCATATTCAGACTGGGATCTTCGGCCTCGCGCGGTAACTGCGAACGCACCGAGTTAACCTGCGCCAAAATATTGGACAGGGCGGCGTTAGAGTCGCTGTTCAGCTTCATTTGCACCGTTATGGTCGAGCTGCCATTGCTGCTGTTCGAACTCATAAAATCGATGTTATCGGCCTGTGCTATGGCCTGTTCTAAAGGCTGAGTAATAAACCCTTGGATAAGATCAGCACTGGCACCGAAGTAACCCGTACTCACAGTGATCACGGTATTGGTCATTTCTGGGTATTCACGCACCTGCAGTTTTTGCAGAGCCTGCAGCCCAAGCAGCACGATAAGCAAGCTTATCGATATAGCCAGCACCGGCCGGTTGATAAAAATATCAGTAAAACGCATCAGATTCTCCGCTTACAGCTGGGGCGCTGACGCTGGGGTATCCAGCGCATCGTCTTCTACTGGCTTCACATGACTGCCGTTAGACAAACGCACCTGGCCTGAAGTCACTATGGTTTCGCCGGGCTTTAAGCCTTTGACGACCCGTGCATAATCATCTTCGCGCTCGGCGACTTCGATCACTCGCTGTTGAGCCACCAGTATCGGCTCGGCATCTGCTGTGTCTTTACCTTCTGCTGGCGCCTGCTCTTCAACTACAAATACAGTTTGGCCGTAGAGGGTGAAGTTGATGGCCTGCTGCGGCACCAATATTTGTCCGGATTGGGTGGGCAGCTGTACGTCTACCTTGGCAAACATGCCTGAGCGTAACTTGCCATCTTTATTAGGAATGCTGGCCTGAACGGGCACCACACCCGAACCGGGATTCACCTGCGGTTCAATGGCGGTAATTTTTCCCTCAAAGGGCGTTTCTGGGTAAGCATCGACAAAAATATTCAATGACTGTCCCACGGCAATATCGGCGAGGCGGGTCTGCGGTACAGTAAAGCGAATGCGGAATTGGTGTATATCTTCTAAACGCGCGATATCTGAGCCTGCATTCAGGTACTGCCCCACAAACACATTACGAATACCCATAACGCCGTCAAACGGTGCGCGTATGGTACGGCGCGCTATGGTGGCTTTAAGAGAGTCCACTTGGCCGACCAGCTCTTTATATTTAGCTTCGGTGTCATCTACTTGACTTTGAGCAATGGCGCCACGGCTAAACAGCTGACGGATACGCTTTAGATTGGCTTGCGCGGCAGGTAAATTAGCCTGCGCACTGCGTAGGTTGGCTTTTTCTACTTCTGCATCCAGTTCCAGTAACGTATCGCCCTTGGACACCTGTTGCCCAGACTCAAAAAGGATGGCACGCACCACGCCTGGGGTTTCGTTGCTAATCGCGACACCTTGAATCGGCTCAATAAAACCTATGGCCGCAATACGGGGCGTCCAATCTTGCGCGATAATCTCAGTGGTGGTGACCGGAAAGCTAGGTATCGGCATATTGGCGAAATACTCGCCCATCATCTTTTGCTTAAATAAATTAAAGCCAATGACGCTGCCGAAGATGATCACTACCAGCAACAACATGGACAGTGTCCATTTTTTCATTAGTTTGCTCCCGCAACTTTGGTTATATATTAACGTTTTAGAATAGCGTTCCAGCTGGCTTCAAGCAGCTGTTCATGTAAAGTCTCATCCAGCTCGATACCCGCCTTGGTACATTTTTGAGTCAGTAACATTAGGTTTTCGAGCGCTAAAAAACCGAGCAACTCGGCGGGCATATCGCGAAATAAGCCCTTGCTACGACCACACTCAAAAAACACATGTATTGGCTTAAAGTAACGTTCATCCATTTGCCGCTCTTCTTCCTGATTAAACAGGGGAGAGGCTTCGTACTGCACGCGATAACACAAGCTGTCTGGGCTGGCTTGTAGATAATGCATGGTATTCAGCCAGAGTTGGCGAAACTGAGTGTAGTTAGGCTCTGCGGTATCTACCTCTTTTAAAATAGCGACAGCGGCATCGCGTAATCTTTCTTCATGGACACAGCGCAACAGCGTTTCTTTATCTGCAAAATAACGATAGATAGTGCCCGTCGCTACATTAGCGTGTTGCGCTACTTGTTGCATCGAAATACCATGGAAGCCGCGTCGGGCAATCAAAACCTCTGCTGAGCTTAGAATACGTTCGCGTTTATCCGCCATTAAATAGTTACCGCTTGCAGTATATAAAGAATAATGAATGAACGTTCATTCATTTCGAGGAGTTTAGGTCTTTTCCTTAATAAGTCAATCGCTCAAGGAGCAACTTAACTGTATGGCATATTTATATCATAAGGCAGAAAGTCAGCATTTTGCCGACAAAATAAGCAACCAATCTTTTATTATGAAATAGTGCTGGACAAGAAGAGGCGAGGGTCTTAATATCCGCATCGTCCAAATGCGAGCGCCCGTAGCTCAGCTGGATAGAGCGCTGCCCTCCGGAGGCAGAGGTCACAGGTTCAAATCCTGTCGGGCGCGCCATCTAGTGCATAAAGACAATTTAGTACATGAAAGAATAGAAAAAGCTTGGTAGACTAGGCCGAAGCAAAAAGAAAGTTAGTCAGGTTTAATGGTGATTGTAGCTCAGTTGGTAGAGTCCCGGATTGTGATTCCGGTTGTCGCGGGTTCGAGCCCCGTCAGTCACCCCAGTTTCAGGTTACGGCCTGGAAGTAGTAAAGAAAAATGTGCGAGGGTGGCGGAATTGGTAGACGCGCTAGCTTCAGGTGTTAGTGCCTTCGGGTGTGGGGGTTCAAGTCCCCCCCTTCGCACCACTACTTCAATAAGTTTGTAATTGTGCTCTAGCGGAGTACGATACATAAAGTTATACGGCGTTTAGCGCAGCTTGGTAGCGCATCTGGTTTGGGACCAGAGGGTCGCAGGTTCGAATCCTGCAACGCCGACCAATTAAGAAATCAGACGTGTGAAATAGACGCGGTTGGTTTAGAGTTAAGTAGCACAGTTTTACGGCGTTTAGCGCAGCTTGGTAGCGCATCTGGTTTGGGACCAGAGGGTCGCAGGTTCGAATCCTGCAACGCCGACCAATTAAAAAAACCAGTCTAACGACTGGTTTTTTTTCGTCTACGGTTTACCTAAACTACAGACACACATAGCAGCTTGGTAGTTATGTGGTTACGCTCTTTTGTAGCCATCAACTTGTTGTTTGACGCTCTTGGGCCGTGGGATGTGTTAAATCTCGATCAAACCGCACCGAATTCCTCTTTATCTAAGAAGACGGACACCTATAAAACCTATGCCAGTCTTTAGCTCTGCGCAGCTTTTCATTACAAACAGGACTTAGTGGCCGAATAGCCCTACAATGGCCTAAGTCTCTGTAGATCATGGCAATATCATGACCGAAGAAGTAAACATAAAAAAAACCAAAACCAAAACCAAAACCAATAAGCCGACCAGTGCCACTCAGGTGCAATCGCTGTCGCGTGCCTTATTGTTACTCGAATGCTTGGCGGCCTCAGATATGGGCCTGTCACTTACAGAAGTGGCTAATAGCCTAGATTTGGCGCCATCTACCACGCATCGTCTGCTTAATAGCTTGCGCAGTCACGACTTCGTGGACGTAGACGACACCCAAGGCTTGTGGAGCATAGGCGTGAATGCCTTTGCGGTAGGCAACGCCTACCTGAAAAAACGCGATGTGATTGCTCAGTCGCGCCCCTTTATGAAGCGCTTAGTGGCTGAGACAGGGGAAACCTCTAATCTGGCTATTCTTGAACAAGACAGAGTGGTTTATGTGGGCCAAGTGGAATCGCCGCAAACCATGCGCATGGTGGTGTCGTTAGGCAGCAGCTCGCCTTTGCATGCCTCGGGTGTGGGCAAAGCGCTGCTCTCGGTCGTGCCGATTAAAGATGCGATGGCCTTAATTCAGCAAACCAATATGGTGGCCTTTACCGATCACACTATTACCAATGCCGATCAATTCGCGGCAGAGTTGCAGCATATCAAGCAACAAGGCTACTCGTTAGACGACGAAGAGCAATTTGAAGGGTTACGCTGTATCGCAGCCAATATCTATAACGAATACGGCGAAGCGGTGGCGGCCATCTCAATTTCCGGCCCAGCAGTACGCGTAAAACGCGAGCGCTTAGAGAGCTTAAGCCTGCTCGTGGTGGATGCGGCACAAGAAGTGACGCTGGCGATTGGCGGTAAAGTTCCTAAAAAATAAAAATATCTTCGCCACGGAACCCACTGAAAGTTGAGATAAATATTAGGGCGAATGTTCACTGAATCATAACCTCGGCCTGACAAGATAAGGGTTTTCTACCTATTTTTTATTCGTCCGTGATTTCTGTGCTTTTCGTAGTAAAGAGGTGTGGCAAAAAATGCTCTTTGGGTATCATGACTTAAAGTTGCTTAAATGCATAAAAAAGGCCAGTCCGGTGGGACTGGCCTTTTTAGTTATCGCCCACTGAGCTTAGAAGCTCAGTGGGCGATCGCCTTGTTCGTCTTTAATACGCGTTGGCATACCCATTTCATTCAGCAGGTTAATGAAGGGACGGTGCGGAAGCTCTTCAACGTTCACCATGCGCGATACATCCCACTCGCCGGTAGCGATTAAGATGGCGGCGGCGACCGGTGGTACGCCTGCGGTATACGAAATACCTTGGCTGCCAACCTCTTCATAAGCCGCTTTGTGGTCGCTGACGTTATAGATGAAGATTTCTTTGTCTTTACCGTCTTTCTTACCCTTAACCAAGTCACCAATACAGGTCTTACCGGTATAATTAGGTGCCAAAGAAGCAGGATCCGGCAATATGGCTTTCACTACTTTTAACGGCACTACTTCTAGGCCTTCGGCGGTTTTAACGGGCTGTTCAGATAACAAACCTAGGCTGTTAAGCACGTTAAATACGTTAATGTAGTGCTCGCTAAAGCCCATCCAAAAACGTACGGTCGGCACGTCTAAGTGGTGCGACAAAGAGTGTATTTCGTCGTGTCCCGTCATGTAGCTGGTTTGCATGCCAACTACGGGTAAGTCGTCGGTGCGCTGCACTTCGAACATTTTATTCTTTACCCAAGCATTATTCTGCCAAGTCCAAACTCGACCGGTAAATTCACGGAAGTTAATTTCTGGGTCAAAGTTAGTGGCAAAATAATGGCCGTGGTTACCGGCATTGATGTCGATAATATCGATGGACTCAACGTGGTCGAAGTAGCTTTCTTTAACAGCTGCTGCGGCATAGGTATTCACCATGCCAGGATCGAAACCGACACCCAAGATGGCGGTTACGCCGTTATCGGCACACAGCTGTTTGCGTTTCCACTCGTAGTTAGCGTACCAAGGTGGATTTTCACAAATTTTATCGGGGTCTTCGTGAATGGCGGTATCCATATAAGCAGCACCGGTTTCGATGCATGCCTGTAATACCGACATATTAATGAAAGGCGAACCGACATTGATCACCATCTGCGACTGTGTTTTGTTAATTAACGCTTTGGTGGCTTCTATATCTAGCGCATCCAATGCGTGAGCTTCCAAGTCGCCGGCAGTTTTTAAGCTGCCCTTTTCCTGTACGCTGTCGACAATTTGTTGGCACTTATCGACGGTGCGCGAGGCGATGTGGATGTTACCCAGAACATCATTATGTTGTGCGCATTTATGAGCAACAACTTGGGCAACACCCCCGGCACCAATAATCAGAACGTTTCTTTTCATTTTTTTCCTCTAACCGCCTCCTTAAAAGGCTCTGTTATAGTTGATTCATGCCTCAGGAGAGGCTGTTTACAAAGTCGTCGAAACTAAACTCCTTAACCAACTCAACGCTGCCGTCGAGCTGACGTATGGCAATGGCAGGCATATTCACGCCATTAAACCAGTTCTTTTTCACCATGGTGTAACCGGCGGCGTCGATAAACGACAACCGATCACCGACCTTGAGCGGTTTTTCAAAGTTAAACTCTCCAAAAATATCGCCGGCCAAACAAGACTTACCGCAGACCATGTACTCTAACGTGCCGTCATTAGGCGCCATTTTCGCCGATTCGCGATAAATCAGCAGGTCCAGCATGTGCGCTTCAATGGAGCTGTCGACAATCGCCAATTGCTTACCGTTATAAAGAGTATCTAGCACTGTGACTTCTAGTGTAGTGGTCTGGGTAATAGAAGCTTCACCTGGCTCAAGATAAAGCTGCACGCCGTAGCGCTCACTAAAAGCCTTAAGACGCGCACAGAAGTGATCGATAGGATAATCATCGCCCGTAAAGTGAATGCCGCCCCCTAAACTCACCCAAGTGATATTAGGGCGCTTAAGCAAGTCGCCAAATTTAGTTTCTATGTCAGTTAACATATGATCAAACAAGGCAAAGTCATTGTTTTCACAGTTGTTGTGCAACATAAAGCCGGAGATTTGCTCAATAACGTCGGCGACTTTGTCGGCATCCCACTCGCCTAAGCGGCTAAAGGGGCGAGACGGATCGGCGATTAAAAAGGCGGAGCTAGACACGCCAGGGTTTAAGCGCAAACCACGCACATGGTGAGCTGACTCATCGGCAAAGCGAGTGAGCTGGCCGATAGAGTTAAAAATAATTTTATCGCTGTGGGCTAGTACTTCGGCTATTTCATCGTCTGAATAGGCCACGCTGTAGGCATGGGTTTCGCCAGGAAACTTAAGCTTGCCCAGTTTGACTTCGTTGAGTGAAGACGAGGTAGTGCCGTCCATGTATTGACTCATTAAGTCAAATACCGACCAGGTAGCAAAGCATTTTAAGGCCAGCAAAGCTTTGGCGCCGGAATGCTCGCGTACATAGGCGATCTTTTCCATATTGCGCAACAATGCGGCTTTATCGATGAGATAGTACGGTGTTTTTATCACCTAGGTCATACCCTCTTAACTGCGTTTACCCACCCGGCGAGAGCACGGGAAATTTAAAGCGCATAATTATAGTAGAAAGGGTCGACTGCTTCGAGCTAAATCGGCCTAGTGAGCCTTATTGCCGACTTTGGGGCTGATTTATCGTGTTTTCCCTCGCAAAATAACGAAAAAGGCCTCCGTTAGGAGGCCTAAATAAGTGCTGAGAGCCTTAGCCAACCCATTGGGTGGCTTGGGCAAAAATTAGAAAGCCCATCGAAATGGTAACCCAGACCGCGAACAGGGGCAGAAAGAACTTAACCCATTTATTCCAAGACACGCCAGCTAAGACGAGCGTGGCCATGAAATAGCCTGAGGTCGGATAAAGGATATTACCCAAACCATCACCCAGCTGGTAAGCCAGTACCGAAGTTTGGCGAGTAACACCGACTAAATCTGCCAGCGGAGCCATAATTGGCATGGTCACCAATGCTTGGCCACTGCCGGATGGAATAACAAAGTTAAAGCCGAGCTGGGCGAAGAACATGCCAATTGCCGAGAATATGGCAGGAAAACCACCCACCAGATTCCCCAAGGCATAGACTAGCGTATCCATAATTTGGCCATCTTCTAACACCACGGCCACGGCTCGAGCAATACCGCAGATCATGGCGCCGACTAACACGTCTCGAAAACCTTCGTTAAAACCTTCGCTTATCTCTTCTGTTTTAAGACCGGCAACCAAACCGACTACCACGCCTATGATGATAAAAAGACCGGCCATTTCCATCATAAACCAGCCGCGTGTCATTACCCCCCACACTAGCAGAGCGAAGAAGCCGAGGGTGGCCAGAGACGCCCATTTTTGACGAGTGCTGGCGGTCAGCGTCTTCTCACTGGCACTGTGCAGATACCGGGCACGTTTTTCCTGTTCCTTGGCATCATCGCCCATCAGACTTAGGGATGGATTATTACGCACCTTAAGCGCATAGCGAGTGACATAGAAAATGCCGACCACCAAGAAAAGCACAAAAGCCACGGCGCGTAATAGCATACCGGAGTAAACAGGCAAGTCGGCCAGTTGTTGGCCTAACCCCGTATTAATGGGATTAAGTATACCCGTGGTAAAGCCGGCGGTAGTGGCAACCAGTGCTACGCCGGCTGCAGTGATTGAGTCGAAGCGCAGCGCTATCATCAAGGGCAAGATAACAGGCACATAGACTAAGGCGAGCTCTTGGGTGCCGATCAGAGTAGCGATCACCGCGAACGTGGTCATCAATACCGGAATAATCACTATGGTGTTATTAGCAAAGCGACGGGTGAGTTTGTCTACGCCGATCTCAATGATGCCGGTGCGACGCAACACCATAAACATGCCACCAATCATAAAGGTGAAAAATACTACCGAGCCCGCATCCATCAGCCCTTCGGGAATGGCTAACATAAAGTCGACCAGACCGACGGGGGTAGATTCGATTACCTGATAAGAGCCGGGATCGATAGTGGTACGGCCGTCAGGACCGGGCACGCGCTCGTATTGACCGGCGGGCACTATGTAGGTCAGTAAGGCGGCAATGGCGATAAATACAAATAAGATGACGTAGATATGGGGCATCTCGAATGGCTTTTTTTGCTTTTCCGTCGTCATCGAAGCCGGCTGATTTTTGTGAGTGATTGGTTCCATAATTTATCCCTTCCTGCATCAAGCACTGTGCAAAACCAGTTTTGGCGTTAAGGAATGAGCGAACGTAAAATTTGTTAACTCATTCGTTAGCGAGGCTTCGTTGCGAGTCCGAAGCTCAGCACTATTAGTAAATAATCGTTAACAAGCTGGCAACAACAAAAAAGGAGGTGTGGGTATTTTTGGAACTGGGGTTAAAAATTTGACTATTATTGCTAGCATTAAATTGAATTATATGAAGTTATAAAACGTATAACTGCTTAAATATCAATCGCTTTTGATGGTTTAAGGATTCTAGGTTTCTTAAAAAGAGGGTAAAACAGGAGGGTAAATCTGGAGTGGGGAGCAGTGGAGGTAAAACATTAGCAGAGGAACTTCTTCTTTAACCGGCAGCTTACGGCTGTGTTTTAAGAAGGTGGGGCAGCACAGCGATAATTAAGATCTTACACAAAGCCCCCTGAGTGAAAGCTCGTACTTATCTTTGCCTGCCCCGATTCTTAATTGCCCGCCACCGTTAGGTTAGCGGGCAAACGGCAATATCACTCGCCGCGAATGTTGTGGTTAGCCAAGTGCTCAAGCGCCTTGATCAAACCAGAGTGGTCCCAACCAGCACCGCCCAGAGCGTTACAAGTGTTGAACAACTCTTGTGCGCCAGCAGTGTTAGGCAGAGAAACACCCAGTTCACGAGCGCCAGTCAGAGCCAAGTTCAGGTCTTTCTGGTGTAAAGCAATACGGAAACCTGGGTCAAAAGTACCCTTAACCATACGCTCGCCGTGCACTTCTAAAATCTTAGAAGAAGCGAAACCGCCCATCAGAGCTTCACGTACCTTGGCTGGGTTTGCACCGGCTTTAGAAGCGAATACCAGTGCTTCTGCAACGGCTTCAATGTTCAGTGCAACGATGATTTGGTTCGCTACTTTAGTAGTTTGACCGTCGCCGTTACCGCCAACCAGAGTAATGTTCTTACCCATGATTTCGAACAAAGGATTAACTTTGTCGAATACTGATTGCTCGCCACCAACCATGATGGTCAGCGTTGCGTTGATCGCACCCACTTCGCCGCCAGATACTGGAGCGTCCAAGAAATCGGCACCTGTTTCGTTAACGCGCTTAGCGATAACTTTAGTAGCGATAGGAGAGATAGAAGACATGTCTACTACGATTTTGCCAGCAGACAGGCCTTCAGCCACGCCATCTTTACCGAACAGTACGTCTTCAACCTGTGGGGTATCTGGCACCATGGTGATGATCACTTCAGCAGCTTCAGCAACGGCTTTCGGCGTTGGCAGAGCGATACCGTTGTCACCTAACAAGTCGGCAGGCGCCTTGTTGAAATGCTCAGAGAAATACAGGGTGTGACCCGCTTTTTGCAGGTTGGCAGCCATTGGCTTGCCCATGATACCAGTACCGATAAAACCAATTTTCATCGTAAATTCCTTGTTAACTTATGGGGATAGTAGATGCGCTATGCGCCTCTCACACCTTAAAGAGTGCCGTGTCGCTGTGCAACACAGTCCAGATTTAGTTCAGGCTTGCGTAGTTCTTCAACCAAGTCAGACCGGCTTCTGTGGTGGTAGCTGGCTTGTATTCGCAGCCAATCCAACCGTCGTAGCCTACTTCGTCCAAGTACTTAAACAAGAACTCGTAGTTGATCTCACCTGTGCCTGGCTCGTTACGACCTGGGTTATCAGCTAGCTGTACGTGGTTGATGTTGCCCAAGTTGTTTTTAATAGTACGAGCCAAGTCGCCTTCCATGATTTGCATGTGGTAAATGTCATACTGCAAATACAGGTTAGCGCTACCCACTTTTTCGCGGATAGATTGCGCTTGAGTGGTGTTGTTCAAGAAGAAGCCTGGAATGTCGATAGTATTAATCGCTTCCATTACCAACTTGATACCGGCAGCTTCCAGTTTGTCAGCAGCAAATTTCAGGTTAGCAACAAAGGTCGCTTCAGCTTGGTCATAAGACACGCCAGCTTGCTGAATACCAGCTAAGCAGTTGATTTGGGTGTTGCCCAAAACTTTAGCGTATTCAATAGCCTTATCAACACCGGCTTGAAACTCTTCAACACGGTCAGGATGGCAAGCAATGCCACGCTCGCCGCCGTCCCAGTTACCGGCTGGCAGGTTAAACAATACCTGAGTCAGACCATTGGCATCCAGTTGGGCTTTAATGTCTTGTGCGGTTTCAGCGTAAGGGAACAGATATTCTACGCCCTTAAAGCCAGCCTTAGCGGCGGCGGCAAAGCGGTCCATAAAGGCCACTTCGGTAAACAGCATAGACAAGTTGGCAGCTAATTTAGGCATAACAATGTCCTTCATTAATGTGGGGGCAAAAATAAGCCCAGCCGAGCGGCTGGGCTTTAAGGTATTAATTAATCAAGCAGAGAGATAGTAGCGGTTGGGGCATCAACGCCTTTAGCTGCTAATTCTTCAAACTCGTTAACTGCGTCGATTTCAACGCCCATAGAAACGTTTGTTACACGCTCAAGGATCACTTCAACTACTACTGGTACAGAGAATTCAGCCATCAATTTCTTAGCTTGTTCCAGTGCAGGAGCGATTTCTTCTGGCTTGTAAACGCGGATTGCTTTACAGCCCAGACCTTCAACAACCTTAACGTGGTCAACACCGTACTCGCCCAGCTCAGGAGAGTTGATGTTTTCGAATGACAACTGAACACAGAAGTCCATGTCGAAGCCACGCTGTGCCTGACGGATCAGACCCAGGTAAGAGTTGTTTACCAGTACGTGGATGTACGGCAGTTTAAACTGTGCGCCAACGGCCAATTCTTCGATCATGAACTGGAAGTCGTAGTCACCAGAGATAGCTACCACGTTGCGAGACTTGTCTGCAGCAACCACACCCAGAGCCGCTGGAATAGTCCAACCCAGAGGGCCAGCTTGACCACAGTTGATCCAGTTACGTGCGCTGTATACGTGCAGGAACTGAGCCGCGGCAATTTGTGACAAACCAATGGTAGATACATAAGTAGTATCGCGACCAAATACTTTGTTCATTTCCTGGTAAACACGCTGTGGTTTAACTGGAACGTTGTCGAAGTTGGTCTTACGCTGCATGGTGCTCTTACGTTCTTTACACTCAGCAACCCAAGCAGAACGGTCTTTCAACTTGCCTGCAGCTTTCCACTCTTTAGCAACTTCTAAGAACAAGTCCAGAGCGGCGCCTGCGTCAGATACGATACCCAAGTCTGGGCAGAATACGCGACCAATCTGAGTAGGCTCGATGTCTACGTGGACGAACTTACGGCCCTTGGTGTAAACCTCAACTGAACCTGTGTGACGGTTAGCAAAACGGTTACCAATACCCAACACGAAGTCAGATGCCAGCATGTTAGCGTTACCGTAACGGTGTGAAGTCTGCAGACCACACATACCAGCCATCAACTCGTGGTCGTCGGCAATAGTGCCCCAGCCCATCAGAGTAGGAATTACTGGCACGTTTACCAGCTCAGCAAACTCAGTCAGTTGCTTGTCTGCGTTGGCGTTGATAACACCACCACCAGATACCAACAGCGGCTTGTCAGCTTCGTTCAGCATAGTCAGCGCTTTCTCGATTTGGATACGAGTTGCAGCTGGCTTGTACGGGATCATGGGTACGTATGCTTCGGCGTCAAATTCAATCTCAGCCATCTGTACGTCGAACGGCATGTCGATAAGAACAGGACCTGGACGGCCAGAACGCATGATGTGGAATGCTTGCTGGAAAGTACCGATCAACTGAGCGGGCTCCATTACGCAGATAGCCCACTTAGTTACTGGCTTAGCGATAGCTTCAATGTCTACCGCTTGGAAGTCTTCTTTGTGCATGCGAGCACGTGGCGCTTGGCCAGTGATACACAAAATTGGAATCGAGTCAGCCATCGCTGAGTACAAACCAGTGATCATATCGGTACCGGCAGGGCCAGAAGTACCAATACACAGGCCGATATTGCCTGGGTTTGCACGGGTGTAGCCTTCAGCCATGTGTGACGCGCCTTCAACGTGGCGAGCCAGTACGTGTTCAATTGAACCTAAGCCACGCAATGCTGCGTAGAAAGGGTTAATCGCGGCGCCGGGAACGCCAAAGGCTTTAGTTACACCTTCAAGCTCAAGGATTTTGGCAACTGCCTCGATTGCTTTCATTTTAGCCATAATCGGTATCCACTCATCTGAGGTGCTCTCGGCACCATGGTTATTAATCTAGGGATAGTAGTTGCTGGGCCGCGGGTAAAAGCGGAGATAAATCAGCAACCCTTAGCGAGATCATACAAAAAATACTGTGACGATCAACCAATTTTTGGAAATCATTTTTACAATGTGGAATTGTCGAAATGTCCAAATGGCGAGTTCAGGCTATTTTGTACCATCATTATGTAAATTCTATGGCAGCGTCTTGCGACTCAGTCTGTCTTGCATCAATAAGGCTGCACTTTTTACGGAGCCGATGGGTATCGGTAGCGCTTAGGTGGAATAGCAAATTGAGTGATAAAGCAGAGGGCGAACAAAACCTACGGGGCATAGCATAGCAATAAACTGACAAAATGCACATTCACTGCGTATTTTGATTACAAGTGTGTGAACAATTTGCTCATTAAAATCTATAGTTTGTTAGCGCTATATCAACCTACTGCTAACCTATTCCCCTGTGGGGGGTTATCAGCGTTAAGCGGTCAGCTGTCAGATATACACGATAAGAGCTATCAATTTTAGGCCGTCAGCCGTTAGAAAGAAATAAGCGGGGTAGTCAGCGTTAAGCCGTCAGCTGTCAGAAAGTACACTAGTATGTAGTCGCGCGCTTTAGCCGCGAAAGCCTGCGCAGCAGGCTCTGAGGTAGCAGATTCCTCCAGAGTCTAGAGCTTTCACTGACCGCTTAATGCTGAAGACTCATCGCTGCTTTTAATCTTTTTGTGCAGTGCACAAATAAAAACTTGCCAATGTCTTTTGTGCAGTGCACAATCATTTCACGCCTTAGCCAAGAAAGTAGCGAAATGATGTTTTTCTTGCAGGCGTATTAGGCTTAACGCCTCCCTATTCTTCTGGAGATATAAAATGTCATTATTCAACACCGAACAGCTGCAAGCCACTCAAAAAGAAAATTTGCAGGTAGTACAAAACTTAACGAATGGCCTAATCGCCAGCGCGACTAAACTGGGTCAGCTGCAGCAAAATGCCTTCACTCAGTTAGTAAACAGCCAGTTTGAGTTTACAAACAAATTGTTCGCCGCACGTGATGCTAAAGATTTTGCTGAATTGCAAAATGAATTCTTTAGCCCAACTGCCGTGTTAGACCAGCAACTGAGCTTTAACCGCGAAGTGTTGGCCGTATTAACTGACAGCCACAAGCAAGTTAGCCAGTTTGCTGAAGAGCAAGTAGCTAAAGGCAGCGAGCAGATTAATGAAGCAGTTGAAAAGTTTGCCGGTCAAGCGCCAGCAGGCAGCGAGCACGCAGTAACAGCATTCAAATCAGCCGTAACTAACGCCAACCAAGTATTTGGTCAGGCACAAGCTGCTACTAAAGATGCCACTACTATTGCTGAGCAAGCGGTAAAGCAAGCTACTGAGCAGTCTGAGAAAGCCGCTCGTGAAGTAGCTCAAGCTACCGAAAAGAACATTGCTACAGCCAAAGCTGCAGCAGAACAGCAAGTTAAAGGCGCACGTAACGCCACTAAAGCTAACTAATAGTCTCCACTAGTTAACTATTAAAAATAGCGGTAACTGCTTAAGCGATAAGGATGATTCCTTATCGCTTTTTTTTGCTTATTTTTTAGTGTCTGTGTCAGGAGTGTGGTCGGTATCTTGGTCGGCATTGTTATCGTTATCAGACTGAGCGTCGCTTGGCGCGTCTTTACGCTTAGTGCTGCTGCCCGCAAAACCGCCGAACAGGCCAAACATGTTTTGGGTGTTCATATATAAGTCGCGGGATTGCTCTACATACTGGCGCATCATGTCTTGCATGATAGGCGCTTGGCTTTGCATAAAATCGGTCCAGGCCTGTGACGATTGCGAGCCGGTTTGCGTTTGAATGTCGATTACCGACTGAATGCTTTCATCTAAGTAGCTACCCAGCACGCCTTGAAAAGGGCCATAAAAGCAGATGATGTTTTTCAGCATGGTGCTGGAAAAAATCGGGTCGCCATCGCTTTCGGCTTCTTGAATGATCTGCAGCAAAATACTACGAGTAATGTCTTCACCGCTTTTGGCGTCCACTACCTGAAAGGGCTCTTGCTCTTGTACTAGGCGACGAATATCCACCAAAGTAACATGGCTACTGGTGTGGCTATCGTACAGACGACGATTCGGATATTTCTTGATAATACGGACATGGTCCGGCGAATTTGACATACGACCCAGCTTCTTAACCATCTATTGTGACAAACAGTGTATCCCAAAGGCTCATTATGCTCAAAATAGCGTGTGAAGAGTTAAGGAGGGAAGAGGAAAACAGAGTCGTTATATTCGGCTCGTGCCGATACTTGTTCTTTAGCGTGGCACACGGCGGATAATGTGTCTTGCTTAGTTAGCCCGCTTCACTCTGCGCACTTTACCCTTCAGGGTTACGCCTTAGCAGTGAATCGCGTCTTACCATCTGCTATTATTCGGCCTAAATCTATTACCCAACTAATGAGACTGCAGATGCAAGTTGCTAACGACACAGTAGTACAGTTCAACTACACCTTAAAAAGTGAAGAAGGTGATACGCTAGACACCAACGTAGGCAACGCGCCGTTGGCCTATTTGCATGGCCATAATGGCATGCTGGAAGGTATTGAAGCCGCGTTAACGGGTAAAGAAGAAGGCGAAAGCTTCAGCGTTACTTTGGCGCCAGAAGATGCTTATGGCGAGCGCAAAGACGACATGATCCAGCGTGTACCGGTTAAGCATTTGCACGGTGCTAAAAACTGGAAAGCCGGCATGATGGCGACTGTGCACACCGAGCAAGGTGAGCGCCAAGTAACTATCGCTAAAGTGGGTAAGTTTATGGCTGACGTAGACATGAACCACCCATTGGCTGGTTTAACGCTGATTTTTGATCTGGAAGTAGTGAGCGTTCGCGCGGCCACCGAAGAAGAACTTGAGCACGGCCATGCCCACGGCGAAGGTGGTCATCACCACTAAGCTCGAACCTTGAGCGATAAGCTTTAAGAAAAATAAAAAAGCCGAGCAGATGCTCGGCTTTTTGTTGGCTGATGAAGCTAATGTGCCAAGAGCCAGCAGGGTTGCTTACGCCGACACGCTGCAAGTACATCCCTGTAAGCTCACACATGCCATCCATGGCATGTGATGGTCGGCTCCAGCAATCCCTGCTGGCTCTCTCATCGCTATGGAGTTGTCGGTGGGGTCTAAAAGCCAAAGGTGGCCAACTAACAGGGAGGGCTTGTTGGTGCAGTCCTATTTCCTATTAATGGGATAATGCTATTAATTCATAATTTAGCAGTGATGTGTACTGTAGAGCGTATGGCAGTAAAATAAGGATAAATTTATCGTGGATTAATATTTCAGATAATTTAATTTTAAAACTTATAGTGGTTGTCAAGTGGAATGAATAAGTACAGAATAATGGATAGAGAAAGGTTATTTATGCTGTACTATAAATAATAATATTTGACCGCTAGGAACCGCAGTGTGAAAATTTTCGTAAAAATTATGGTTGTATTATTTTTGTCTGTACCTACTTATGCTTCTGAGCTTAGCTACAGCAAAGCGTTTTTGCAAGACGGTATCGACAATGATTTTATTGGTCCATTAACATCTATTTCAGAATCTCTTGATACTTTGGCTAACACAACCGTTCAGTTATCTACATCGGACCATGCTTTTAGCGATAAATATAAAGAACTGCATGTGGAAGTATTGAAAAGTATTGCTTTGCTTAATGAAACCATTGCTCAAGACTATCTAGTTAATGAAAATAATATTTATTCTAGTAATGATGGTTCAAATTTAAAAGAAAGAGTAGATGCATTATATAAAAATCAAAGTTATTTCACTTATGCTGATTTTGCAGCTATAGCTATTACTAGTGTGTCCGTTCTGATTACAATTATTGGTATTGTAATCGCAGTTCTTTCATTTTGGGGTTATAAAAATATAATAAGTAAAACGGAAAGTAGTGCTAGAAATGTTGCTGAAAAAGTTGCTGGAGAAACGACAGAGAATAAAATAGATGATGTAGTTAAATGTAAGTTGAAAGAGCTTATTGATGAAGGTAGATTTACAAAACATTTAGAAGACGTAGTAGATACTTTTATCTTAAGAAATAAAAGTGATGAGAAAGATATAAATTGGTCTGAGTTAGATGAGTCTATCGATTGGGACGATCTTATTGAAAATCTTGATAATATCAAGAAGCAAGGTGGTAAATCATGACTTCAAAAGAATGGCGCAAGCTCACTGATGAGCAAGTTTCAATAATAAAAGCTCATCAATTCACTTTTCCTATAAAGGTGGGTGCTATTGCGAAAGATTTCGGGTTGATAGTAAAGTCTTCAACATTACCGGGTAATATTTCTGGTGAAATAAAAGAAACATGTGGTGAAATTGTTATTCGAGTTAATAGGCATGACGTGAAATATAGGCAGAGATTTACTCTGGCCCATGAGATTTCTCATTATTTACTACACCGCAAGTATATCGGTGATGGTATAACTGATGATGCGTTATTTCGTTCAAAGTTGTCTTCGTCTATTGAGTCTGAAGCTAATAGTTTAGCCGCAGATATTCTTATGCCAATGCATTTGTTAGCCATGCATAAGAAGGAGTGTGAGATAGAAATCAAAGGAGAAGTGTTATATGAAAAACTTGCAGAAGATTTTGAGGTTTCACTAACATCTTTAAAATATCAACTTGAAAAATATAGAGGCTAATTTGTTTTTTATAGATGGAAAATTAATCTTTCAATATGCACCCATTCTTGCTCTGAATCCTTCAGAGATGACGGCTCTTGAGCAGTTGCCAAGTAAAGATAAAGACAAAATATTACCATTTTTTTCTTTGAAGGGGTGGACTACAGCTAAAAATTTAAACAGCTCTATAGAAAGAATAGAGAAATCTATTGGCGATCGAAGTTTTATTGCTGATATTGATAAAGAATTTCTCTTCGAAAATAAAGATTATAAGTTTAATGGACATTATCCTAGACGAGTTCATGAACAAATTAATGAACTGCTTATGCCTAATGATGGCTATCGTAATTGGTTCGAATTTATTAATGACACCCCTAAAGCAATACCTACACTGCAACTTTATGATATAAATGAACTTGATGAACAAATAGTTTTATTGGCTTCTCTAAATCGAGGGTTAGTTGTTAGGTTTAAAATGAAAAGCAGTTCAGCTGAGTTGTTTAATACTGTGGCTAGAGCTATTTTAGGAAAAAAAATAAATCAATTATTGTTTATTTTCGATCATGAAGATGTTGGTAGAGTTGAAACACTAGAAGGAGACAAGCACGCAAAACTAATAGAAAGTATGCATCGTATTTTTCCTAAAGCTATTTTTTCTATTTCATCTGCTTCTTTTCCATCAAGCTTTGCAGGCTCATATCGAGGGGAAATTCCTATATATGAGAGGCTACTTTTTAATAGAACATTCAAACATTGTTCTGCTAACATTACTATGCTCTATTCTGATAGAGGTGGCGCGAGAGCATCTAAAATTAGTGGCGGCGGTTCGGTTCCTCCTCCTCGGATAGACTATGCATTAAAGAATGATTGGCGTTTTATTCGTAAAGAATTTGACGACCCTCGAAATATAGCTCTAGGAGAAAAAGAAAAACTTTATCAAGACGCTGCTGTAGAGATGATGAATAGTGATTACTGGATTGAGGAGCTTAAGTTATGGGGGATTCAGATGATTGAAAAAACTGCAGAAGGGGATGTTTATGGAATAACTTCACCAAATAGAGCGACTGCAGTAAGAATAAATTTACACCTCTACCAGCAACTTCATTATAGTGATGTTATAGAAGATCTGGACACAGACGAAGATTGGAACGATTAAAAAGAAGATGAGTTATATCCTTGATAGTTCAAAATTTTTCTTATTAACTACTGAGTGCTGATCAAATACAATTTTATTGATGCTATTGATAATGTCATCGATATTGTCAGCCTCTATTAAGCTCTTTTTATTCTGTATCTTGAATCTACTTAATAGGCTTATGTCATCTGATGTTATCGTGCGGTCAATTACTCGATCGAAAAAAACTTTTGAAGAGAAGTGATACTTATTAATTATTGCTTTTAAGGCGGCTTTTCTTAATATACTAGCATTTATTTTTATTAAAACATTTACTAAGTCTTCCCTTCGTTTAGATTTAAGTTTCAATCCATTGTTATTTGCTACTTTTACTAGGTCAGGGATGTTCATCATGTCAATAAAGCTGCTTGGGTTTCTTATTAATTTCTTTTGACCTTTTTGTTTTATTATTAATTCTTTTCCGTTTATTTCCCAAAGAGCTATAGATTTAGAAACAAATTTAAGTGCTGACTCGGTATGCTTACTTGCGACAATAACAAAAACCTTATCAAAATATTTTGAATAAGTTTCTATTTGCCCCTTAAGTCTGACTAGTGTATCGGCCTCACTTTTTATTTCAAAGGCCCACAGTTCATTTCCTTTGGTAATAGCCAAGTCAACCCTGCGAGAAGCGTTGTCGACTGTGAATTCATTGAAAATAGTATCAGTAGAGGTCAGAATTCCCTTGGTAATTAAGTGAGTAAGTACTAGTGATTTTATTTCTGTTTCTAATAATCTTTCAGCGTTAGCTTTTTCCATCTCAAGCTCTCCTCTAAAATATTTATAGAATTTTCAGTGAATTATAATATATAAGTTAAGTTTTGCTATAATTTTTTAAATTAGCAGGTTTAAAACTTTCGATTAGCGAGGTTACCCATGAATTATATAAATGTATCATGTAAACAGAACTCATGGAGCAAATGTCGATCTTATTTAATACATTGATTTGTGCCATGTTAAGACCGTAATAGAGTGAAAAAATCGGTGGTTATTGTAAGCAAAGTTACTCCTTTGGTCTACAGGAAGCATCTGAAGCTTAGAATCTCGGATTGTCAACTATGCGCAAGTTTACCATTCGTCCGAGTAAGTAGCTTCACATCGTATGCCATAAACTCGTCATTAGAACGCTGGCCAATGTAGGGCGAGTGTTATCAGGGTATTGCGGCGATAGGTTCTGCTTATCTGTAAATAGCACTAGCAAATTACTTCATAGCATCAAAGAGGATGAAGGGTTCTGCTCAATCGACCAGCACATAACAGGGCCGAAAAGTGCTCCTGCCATTTCGGCATTCCCGCCATCCTTGGCGGTCAGATGTTATGTGCTGAGCGTGCATGGGGCGAGCTCGTCTCGCCGAGACGAATCATTTCAGCCTAACCGAACATCCAGTGAATGTTCGCAGTGGGCTGAAATGATGAGTGGCCTTATTTAGGCGCGTCGGAGGAGCAGACCTTCATCCGACCTTTGCAACGAGCCAGCATAAGATATTTGTTTAAGGTTTTAGATCTGACAAAAATGCCGAATGACTACTCGGCATGTTACCAACCATTACTTTTTAAAATCATTAAACACTAGCGTCTTACCTCGCCAAACTGGCTGCCAAGCTCTCAATAGCACTAGTGCGCTCATGATCTAACTTAGGCTTACGGCCATTTAAACTCGACCATTCAGGATAAGCGCGGGCGGTAACGAGCTGTTCGGCTAACTCGCCTTTGCGCCATTGTTGCTCGAGCGGTGTGTCCATTTGAATGCGATCTTGGGCCGCGTGGCCGCGTAGCTCTAATGCATTAAGTAAACGCTGTTGGCGAATGGCTAATAAACGTAAGGTAGCGTCATTCACCGTGAGTTCGCGCTCGCCGCGCCATTTGCCTTTTATGCGCTCGCCGTAGTTGCGAAAGGTCTGGGTGAAGCCGCCAATGGCGGCACCCAGCACTGTGGCGGCTCCCAAGCTTAAACCACCTGTAAACAAGTCGATACCTGCACCGGTGGCGGCTCCTGCGGCCATGCCACCGCCGACTTTTACGCCTAACTGCTTCATGGTGGCGGGGTTAAATAAGTCCTCGCCCCACCGGCCTTCTTCTAGCGGTAAGTCTTGTGCCTCGGCGTCGTCTTTACGAAACGCATACAGCTTTAATAGCGCTTCTACGCATTGTTGCTCCCGCTTTCGCACATCGTCATGCAACTGCTGAATGGCTTCTTCTAATAAGTCGGGGTGCACGCTGCGCCGAGCGGCAGCTACGTCTATCAACAGCTCGGCGATTAGGCGAAAACCGGCTTTGCGGCGCACTTTTACTTGGGCAAGATTGTGGTCGATTAAGCGTTGCAGGCGGGGGCGTTGGCTATCTAACACCAAGCTTAAATTTTCATACAATCGTTGCTCGCCATCGGCAGGCGGCGCCACGCTGTCGAAGCGCACTACCGCATGCAAACCTAAGCGGGCCAGCACTTCGCGCCAAGCTGCTTCGCGTTGCTCGGGGGCGTTTACAAAATTTAAGACCGGCAATAGCGGTTTGCCGCACATGGCTAAAATCGCCAACTCATCGCGATATTTCGCCAATACCGGCTCGCGGGCATCAATCACATAAAAGCCGGCATCGGATTTTAAAAGCTGGCGTAGCACTTTGGCTTCTTGCTCAAAGCGCTGGCGGGCTTCGCTGGTATTTAAAAAGCGCGCCACTTGCTCTGGGCCATCTAAGCGCCGTTCGGATTGGGGCAGTTGTTCTATGTATTCATAAAGCGCCACCGCATCTTCAAAGCCCGGCGTGTCGTACAGCTCAATCAGCGCTTCGCCATCCACCGACAGACGCGCGCCTTCTACATGTTGAGTAGTGCTAGGGCGATGGGAAATAGCGCCAAAGCCCACATCACGGGTGAGGGTGCGCAGCAATGAGGTTTTGCCCACGTTGGTGTGGCCCACCACCGCTAATGTTAAGGGTGCGGTTTGCTCTGTCATTCGTTTGCTCCCAGCTCTTGTTCCTGCTTTTGTTCCAATTCTTGCTTCGGCTTTTGCTCCGATGCTTGCTCCAGCCAAGCCCAAGGGGCGTTGCGGCTATGCGCAATGTTTAGCCCATCTAGCTGTTGTTGCCAGATAGTCAGGCGCTCAATGGGTGCCTCCAAATCCAGTAACCACACCCGAGTTTCTGCTGCGGTGCGCGAGAGCTCGGCAATTAAATGCAAGGTGCCGCGATCCGCCGAACGCTGGGGATTACAGGCAATCAGTAGGCGAGCGGGAGTATGCTTGCTTAGTTGCTCCAACACTTGGTGGCGCTGTTCGCGGGTATCAATGACGCCGGCATTTTGGATCTCAGCGCTAGAGCTCAACTGCACTGGCGGCCAGCTAATGCTGTCGTCCAGCTCAATGCCGACTAACACGCTCGCTTGGCCAACGAGTTGCGCCCCCGCGCTGCTACTCGGCAAGGTGGCGGGCGCCTCATCTACTATGCCTAAGCGCTCGCTGCTGGGTTGTACTCGCTCATGTAATGGCTGCCACACCGCATCATCGGCGTTAAAGGTTAAGGACTGAACACCTCGGCGCCAGCGCCATTCGCACCATAGGCTGCACACTAAACGCGGTAACACGCCGTAAATTAACAGCATGCCCAGCAACCAGCTGGCCCAAATCTGTCTGGCTTGTTCGTCGCCTAAGGCATGCTGGCCGCTAACTTGGATGAGTTCGCTGTTAGGCAGCGCAAAGCCGAGCCAAGAGGCCGGCGTGCCTAAGCTAGTCACCAGCATTACGAAGGAATCGCTGGCCACAATGGTGGATTCCCACACGAAGCCATAACGACGGGTCGCTAATAGCGCAATCATCGTGAATAGGGCTGTGCTTAACGTAATCAGCCACCAGCCGTGTAGCAAGCGGCCTAAGCCCCAGCGTAATAGATGGTGGCGTTGTAATAATACTAATAATGCAGGTGCTAATTGTGCCGCCTTGGCATCGCGCGCCAGTTTATTGCTCAGCCACAGCCATGCATGGCTGAGTGGTGAGCGGCTTTGTTTAGTAAATAGCAGGCTGATACACCAAGCCAATAGACTCAGTAGGTTTAAGCCGATTAAGCCCGACAGCGCCCAAAAAATATTGATGGCTTCTGGGTTACCACTGAGAGCGGCTTTTGCCAGTATGACACCAGATAAAATAGCGCTGAAAATTAACAGCCATAACGCCAACCGAGCGCCTTGCAGCCAGTGCTGCAGCGCCGTCAGTAGACCATCGCGTTTGGCTAAAAATAAGCCGCGCACGGTAAGGCGCTCCGCCAATGAACCTTGAGTGGCACGCGCCTTACGGCAGGCCTCGCTGTCTTCTAACAGGCCGGTGTGCTCTTCGCGTAGCCGCACGGCTTCGCAGAGCCAGAGTGTTTGTAAGTTTGAATTTTGATCAGTCACAAGCATTCCAAAGTGTTGCGGTAATAACGCTATTGTGCCTGAGAATAGAGCGTGAATAACGGGAATGCTTAATTTAAATGCAGCTCGAGCATCAGGCCGTTAGCTCAATATTAAACTCGGAACAACGGCGCTTCTGTTTTGTATTGCGATTTGTTTCATGCGAAATCAAAACTTGCCCTTAGGATAAAATTCTCCTAATATCGTTAGCAATATACCCGCCAAGCCTATGTCTGCCTCGGTAGTCACGCTCAAATCGTGCGGGTTTTTTATTGCCTTTTCTTCGTGCGGAGAGATATGAAGCCTTTTGCCAAGCCTGCGATTACAGTAGGGGAGCAGCTGCAACTTCTTAAAACGAGAGGCCTAAGAATACAAGATGAAGCGCGTGCTACGTTGTTCCTTGAAGCGGTCAGCTTTTTCCGCTTAACGCCTTACATGCGACCATTTCAGGTTGCAAATGATCCTAAACATTTATTTAGACCTGACGCTAATTTTCGTCAGCTCAGTCGTCTTTATGATTTTGATCGCCGCCTACGACTCTTGGTTATTGATGCTATTGGGAGAGTTGAAGTCGCTGTAAGAGCCACACTCTCTAATCAGCTCGGCCCAGTTTATGGTTCGCATTGGTACCTCGACAGAAATCTTTTCAAAGATCACTATGATCATGCTCGGTTACTTAACTCAATCGAAAAAAAGCAACAGAAAGCTAAGCAAGACTATCAGCAGGAAATAAAGCGAATTGTTCACTCTGACGTTGAAAAGCGTGGATTGCTGCAGCAAAAAAGAGCTCAAGAAAGCTATGCGCGTCATTATTCGTTGACCTATGAAGAGCCTACGTTAATGCCCGGATGGGCAATGTTAGAAGAATTAACCTTAGGTGAGCTTTCTCACCTCTATAAAGGTCTAGCTAAAGATAGCGATAAGAAAAAAATAGCGAAAGAGCTTGCCGTATCTGCTCCATTACTGGCCTCTTGGCTCCACACCTTAACGACGGTGCGTAATATCTGTGCCCATCATTCGCGTCTTTGGAATCGAGAGTTAGGCATCAAGCCAGAGTTGCCTAAAAGCACTAACTTCAGTTGGCCTAGTCATCTTAGTAAACCAGTGCAGCATACTCGGATCGCCGTTGTGCTGGCTGCCTTACATCATTTAATGCGTCAGGTGAGTCCTAACACTCTATGGCACCAACGATTGTTCGAAATGTTTCAAGAGTTTCCTGAAATATCAAATCGGGCCATGGGATTGCCTATAGATTGGTTCACCGATCCTTTTTGGCAATAGGATAAAAATAAATTCTATTAGTTAAATAAATGTTTCTATTATTATCAGTTTTCCATCTTCTTTTTGTGAGTAAGATTCAGCTTAAACAGCAGGCTCGTTCTTTACCGTAGGTCGATACCTATCTTGAATTATCCGCAGAAACCTTAGTCCACAATGGTTGAATGGGATAAGCGAACTGCTTATGCTCTGGGCATTGTTAACATCATGTTGTAATCCGCATCGGACCTCACAAGGAATTATTATGAAAGTGGCAAACAAGGTTACCAAACTAGGGTTGGTTTTTGGTCTGGCTGCAGTGCTGAGCGCTTGCGGTGGCGCGCCTTCAGATGAAGACGTCCGTAAGGCGTTGGAAGAGCAGATCCAAAGCGATATGAATCAAGTGACGGGCAGCCTAAAAGGAACGGGTCTTGATGGCGCTATGGATGGCATGATGCCGAAAATTGACAATATTTCATCTCAAGGCTGTGAGAAGGCGGACAACGATATTTATAACTGTACCGTTGAAGCCACCATGACAGTAATGGGAATGCAGCAAACCAATATGCAAGAAGTTAGCTTTAAGAAAAACAAAGCCGGCGAGTGGAAAGTCGTTCGCTAAGCCAATATTAGCGTTGTGAGTTATGAGCTTATTTTCTATCCGCTCATCATTATTAGTGGCTAAAAATTAACGATTGATCATATAAAAATAAGGTCGCATCACTAAAACCGACTTTGCCAAGCCATTAACTTATCGGTTAGCTCCTGCTAGAAACGGGTTAAGCGCCTAGAAAAGACCGGTATTATCGAAGGCTAGGGCGTGCATATTAACCGCCAAGTGTTAGGTAAACACACCACGGTACTGCTCAAAATTAGCCTGACCAGTCGCAGGCAACGCTTCGAACATGCCATGACTGCGTGTGAACAATTGGTCGATTGTTACGCCACCGGCGGCGGGGTAAATTACGCCCTGTGCGTGCTCTGTTATGGCATCGATCAATATCAGCGCCTTACGGATCACGGGTTGGACTCCGATTTTGTATCACAAAATACTAAATATTTTTATAACGGGACCAGCAGAGCCCAAGAAATAATAGAGTTTAGCTTTGAAAAAAATAAATGATAAGACCTAAGAGGTATAAATTGCGAGCGGTTATTTTAGTTTTATAAATAACTAATTGAGATTAGTTTAGAAAATAGTTATAGTCTTCTTTTTAAAATAACATCAAACGGGATTTAACATGAAAAACATCTGTAAAATTGCTGCTATTTTCTCAATTCTAGCAATGACTGCTGGTTGTTCTGGTACTTCATACAACAAAGAAAAAACCTGTGGTACAGATTATTTGCTGCACCCTGCTATCTCAGTTCCTGCAATGATTGGTGCTTGTGATTCATATCAAGCAAAATAATCATCTTGTATGATTTTTTTAAAAAGCCCGCTTTATAGCGGGCTTTTTTATTGTTATCCCCTTATCCAGTGCGGGAACATACTCTGTTTAAATATCAACCAAAGAATAATTGCTCTCGATAATCATAATTCCAACTCGCTTTCTTAATTTGTTACGTTGGCTGGTCGTACATGACTTAACGCCATATCTAGCGCTATCTCTAGCGCATAGTCACGAATTCCTCGGCACCCGTTGGGTGTATCGCGACACAAGCGTCGAAGTCTTCTTTGGTGGCACCCATTTTTACGGCCACCGCGAAGCCTTGCAAAATTTCGTCCATACCAAAGCCGATGCCGTGTACGCCGACCACTTTTTCGTTATCGCCCACGCATACCAGCTTCATCTTGCAAGGCTGGCGGTGCGCGGTAACGGCTGTGTACATGGAGGTAAAGGTAGAGGTGTAAACTTTTACTTGGTCGTCACCATATTGCTTTTTAGCTTCTGGCTCAGTTAAGCCCAGCGTGCCAATGGGCGGATGGCTAAACACCACGGTTGGGATCAAGCTGTAATCCATTTTGGCTTTGGTTTGGCCGTTGAATAAGCGCTCAGACAACAGGCGACCAGCCTTAACGGCCACCGGCGTGAGTTCAACGTAACCAATGTTATCACCCACCGCATACACGCCCTTGGCGCTGGTGTTTTGATATTCATCGACCTTAATGTAACCACGCTCATCGGTTTCTACACCGGCGGCTTCTAAATTCAGCTTGGCAGTCAGCGGGCGACGGCCGATGGCCCAGATCAGGCAATCTACCGTGATTTGCTCGCCGTTCTCTAAGTGCAGCGTTAGGCTGCCATCATTGTTCTTTTCAACACTTTTAGGCACAGACTCGGTATGAAGTTGTGGGCCTTCGGTCTTCATGGCGTCGACCAAGGTCTCGACCAAAATAGGGTCAAATTCGCGCAGTGGTGAGTGCTTGCGCACTAATAAATGAGTTTCTGAACCCAGTGCGTTCAATACACCGGCCAGCTCTACTGCAATATAACCGGCACCCACTACGGCCACGCGTTTTGGTTGCTCAGCAAGCGCGAAGAAACCGTCGGAGTTGATACCGTGCTCGGCGCCCGGAATTTGTGGAATTACCGGCTCGCCACCGGTGGCAATGGTAATGTGGTCAGCTGTGTATTCTTCACCGTTAACCAATACGGTATTGGCATCTTTAAAGCTGCCAAAGCCTTTGATCACTGTGATCTTGTTATTGCCGAGTACGCGGTCATAAGAGTCATGAATACGGCCAATGTAGGCTTGGCGGTTTTCCACTAACTTGGTCCAGCTATGGCCTTTAAGATCCACGTCGAAGCCATAATCTTTGGCATATAACTTAATGGCATCGGCTACTTGAGCACCATACCACATCACTTTTTTTGGTACGCAGCCTACGTTTACACAGGTGCCGCCTAAGTCTTTGGCTTCAATTAAAGCGACTTTTTTACCGTGCATGGCGGCGCGGTTTGCCGAGGCGATACCGCCGCTGCCGCCACCGATGGCGATGTAATCAAAATGCTGTGCCATGTCTATGCTCCTAACGGGAAGATGAGAAAATCTGAGGCAAGAATAGAGACTAACCTAAGCTATCGGCGATTGTACACCAAGAACGGTAGAATAATGTGCTCACTTTATAAGCGTTATCGGCGAAATTTGGCCTTTATAGCCAGTAAATGCTTGAACATTGCCGCCGCTATCACCATCTTAGAGGTATTCCTCGATTGCTTAACCGCAAGTCGATGGCCAAAACACCAAGAGGTACCCAAATGACTAATCCGCTACTGACGATGGATGGCTTACCGCCGTTCAGCCAGATCAAGCCAGAGCACATTAAGCCGGCGCTCGAGCATGCCATTGCCGACTGCAAAAAGCGCGTAGCAAACGTGTTGGCGCGCGATGAAGACTTCACTTGGGACAACCTTGTGGCGCCATTAGAAGAAGTGGGCGATCGCTTATCGCGCATTTGGTCGCCGGCCAGTCATTTAAACAGCGTGCTCAACAGTGATGAATTGCGCGTTGCCTACGAAGAATGTTTGCCGCTGTTATCTGAATACAGCACTTGGATGGGCCAGCACCAAGGCTTGTTTGATGCCTATCAAAGCTTGGCCGCGCGCGACAACTTTAAAAAATTAAGCTTGGCCCAGCAAAAAGAGGTGAATAACACGCTGCGTGATTTTCGCTTGTCGGGCATTGCCTTAGAGCCTGCCCAAAAGCAGCGCTTTGGAGAGATTAAATCTCGTTTGTCTGACTTAGGCTCACGCTTTTCTAACCAAGTATTAGACGCCACTCAAGCCTGGACTAAACAGGTTACCGATGAGGCCCAGTTAGCCGGTTTACCAGAGTCCGCTCAAGCGGCAGCCAAGGCGCAAGCCGAAGCGCGTGAGCTTGAAGGCTGGTTATTTACGCTGGATATTCCGTCTTACTTGCCGGTGATGATGTATGCAGACGATGCAGCTTTGCGTGAAGAAGTGTATCGCGCCTACAGCACCCGTGCTTCAGACCAAGGGCCGAATGCTGGTGAGTTTGATAACACCCAAGTGATTGAAGAAACGCTGGCACTGAAGCACGAATTAGCCGAGCTATTGGGTTTTGAAAACTACGCGCAATTATCGCTGTCGACCAAGATGGCCGAAAATGAGCAGCAGGTGTTGGACTTTTTAGATCAACTAGCCGAGCGCTCTTATCCGCAAGGTCAGGCTGATTTAGCGGAATTAACCGAGTTTGCTCGCGAGCATCACGGCATAAATCAGCTAAATGCCTGGGACGTGACTTATTATGGTGAAAAGCTCAAGCAGCATAAATACACCATTTCAGACGAAGAGTTGCGGCCTTACTTCCCAGCTAACAAAGTTATCCACGGCTTATTTGAAACCGTAAAACGCTTATTCGGCGTAAAAGTCACCGAGCGCTTTGGCGTAGAGGTGTGGCACACAGATGTGCGCTTCTTCGATATTTATGGCGAAGATGGCGAGCTGCGCGGCAGTTTTTACTTAGATCTTTATGCTCGCGCGAATAAACGTGGCGGCGCTTGGATGGATGACTGCATGGGCCGCCGTTACCGTGAAGATGGCAGCCTGCAAAAGCCGGTCGCTTATCTCACTTGTAACTTTAACGGCGCAGTGGGCGATAAGCCGGCGTTGTTTACACACGGCGAAGTGGAAACCTTGTTCCATGAGTTTGGTCATGGCATTCATCATATGCTGACCAAGGTCGACGTGGCTGGTGTGGCCGGCATTAACGGCGTGCCCTGGGACGCGGTTGAATTGCCGAGTCAGTTCTTAGAAAACTGGTGCTGGCAGCCCGAGGCCTTGGCCTTTATCTCTGGCCATTATCAAACCGGCGAGCCCTTGCCGGCGGATTTGCTGGAGCGCATGTTGGCGGCCCGTAACTATCATTCGGCACTTATGATGCTGCGCCAATTAGAATTCGCGCTGTTTGATTTTAAACTGCACATGAGTGCGGATGCGGCCAAGCCGGGCCAAGTGCAAAGGATTTTGGATGAAGTGCGCAAGTCAGTGGCCGTATTGCCCCCGCCAAGCTTTAACCGTTTTCAGCATGGCTTTGCCCATATTTTTGCCGGCGGTTATGCGGCGGGTTATTACAGCTACAAGTGGGCCGAAGTGCTGTCTAGCGATGCGTTTTCGCGCTTCGAAGAAGAAGGCATCTTCTGCGCTAAAACGGGCCGTGATTTCTTGCACGCTATTCTTGAGCAGGGCGGTGCTAAAGAGCCGATGGAATTGTTTAAGCAGTTTCGTGGCCGCGAGCCAAAGATAGATGCATTACTGCGTCATTCTGGGATCACTGCGTAAAGCACCGGTGTAACTCTCTGTATATCCACATGTAATACAGCCTACGGCTGGCCCAGTGCCAGCCGTTTTTAATGGTAAAGCGAATGACAGCACCTTTGATCCCACTGCAAATTATTTTAGAAGATGACAGCTTAACGGTGGAGGCCGAGCGGCTTACCCAAGCGCTGGCGGGCGTGAGCAGCCTAGCACCCTTCGCCTTGGTATTAACCCAAGGTCGCGTTGAGCTACAAAAGCTCGATGAGCCAAAACTAGGCGGCGTATATGTAGACTTGGCTGAAGGCGCCGTGGCGCATAGGCGCAAGTTTGGCGGCGGCCGTAATCAGTCGATTGCCAAAGCCGTGGGCTTAAAGAAAGGTCATAACCCGACCCTAGTAGACGGTACCGCAGGACTCGGTCGAGATGCCTTTGTGTTGGCCTCTCTGGGTTGCAAAGTCTGGCTATGTGAGCGCCATCCTGTGGTGCACGCGCTCTTAGCTGATGGTCTTCGCCGCGCCGCTTTGGATCCTGAAATCGGCGATTGGGTAAGTGAGCGCATGCAGTTGCTACCGCTCGGCACCAATTTGGCGGAGATCAGTGGCTTGACGGGTGATGCCATCGATGTGGTCTATTTAGATCCTATGTTTCCGCACAAGAAAAAAGCCGCCTTAGTGAAAAAAGAAATGCGCGTGTTTCACTCCTTAGTGGGGCCGGATTTAGACGCAGATGCTTTGCTACCCCAAGCGCTGCTACTGGCCCGCGCCAGAGTGGTGGTAAAGCGGCCGGGTTATGCGGGCTTTTTAAATGAAGTGTCACCCATGGCGCAAATAGAAACCAAGAACAACCGCTTCGACTTATATATTAAGCAGGCACTTTAGAGCTCGGATGAGACGAGAAGCGTGATCTGAAAATTCAGAGGGTAGGTTACGACCGAGTCTGACAGGGCGATCACAATATTTGCCTGTTAGGGGTTAACAGGGCTTTTTAAGCTGCTAGTATCAATAAGTGCCAAATACATCAGGTAACAAGTTAAGTAATACAAGTTAAGTAACAAAGGTTAAGGCTCACAGTTTACGTACAGATAAAGCAGCAAACGACATCAATTTCATCACTACTTCATTACCACTAGTTAAGACGGAGTGTAAAAATGAGAGAACGTTACGCAAGCGGACTAGACGACAAAACTGCCAAAAAAATGATCGAACTCCTTAATGCCAACTTGGCCAGCGTCATCGACTTGACCTTGGCCGGCAAGCAGTGCCATTGGAACCTACAAGGCGCCGGTTTTATTGGCGTGCATCAGCTACTCGATGAAACTACCGTTCGTATCTTGGAAATTTCAGACAACATTGCCGAGCGCGTGGTTATCTTAGGTGGTGAACCCAATGGTTTGGCGGCTCGGGTTGCCAAAGACACTGTGCTGCCCGCTTACCCCACGGGCATTACGGCAGTGAATGATCACGTGAGAGCCTTGACCGAACGCTATAAAATAGTGGCCGAAACGCTACGCGAAGCCATAGACGTGGCCGACAAAGTCGGTGATCAAGACACGGCGGACCTCTTTACCGAAGCCAGTCGTATTATTGATAAAGACGCTTGGTTTATTGGCGCTAACGTGGCCGTGACCACCAATAAATAAAGATGAAGGGCGGCTAGTTTTAAACCGTTAGTGTTCAGTCAAACAATGCCGAAGCTCACGCTTCGGCATTTTTGTTTGCGGCTTAGCTCAGCATCTCGGTAATGGTACTGGCTTGGCCACGAATGCGATCTACCACTTGGCCGGCCCGCTGAGACACTTGCGTAGATTGCAGCTTAAGTTCATCCATTAGCCCCATAAAACGGTTCAGCTCTGCAGCTTGGCTGTCGGCATGGCCGGCGCCTTGCTCGGCAACGAGTGTGGTGGCCTGTGAGGTGGTGCGCACTTGCTCGGTTACGGCCATTAAGGCTTGGGCTTGCTGATGTTGAGTTTGTGCGCCTTGCATCATGTTGCTGATGGTGTGATTGAGCTGATTACTCGCCAGACGTAAGCGATCCAAAATCGCACTTATTTCACTCAAGGAGCCTTGGGTGTTGCCAGATAATTTGCGCACTTCATCGGCGACCACCGCAAAGCCACGGCCATGAACGCCGGCGCGTGCCGCCTCTATTGCTGCATTCAAAGCCAGTAAGTTAGTTTGCTCGGCAATCTGCTGGATCACGCCAATGATGGCTGCGGCATCATTCACCGAATGCGTTAACGAGTCTATGGCTTGTTGGCCACTGTGGGCGGCGTCCTGGCTTTGTTGGGCGGTGTGCACCAGTTGTTCCACCTTGTCTTTACTCACGCTCATGGCTTGTAGATTATCGCGCGCGGTCAGCGCTATCTGATCGCTGGCTTGGCGCATCTGCTGGGCAAGGCGATTTAGTTCATCCACCATGTGCACGCTGCCGCTCATAGTGTGATCGGTCGTTTGCGTGTGCTGCTGAATATCTTGCACCTCTTTTACCATGTGCTCTAAGGCGCCGGACACATGGCGCAGCTGCTCGGCTCTGGCGTGTTGCTGAGTTTGCAGTTGGCTGATTAAGCCATTAAAGCTGTCGGAAATTTGGCCCAGCTCGCTGTTAGGATGGCTAACTATGAGTGGCGTTAACTGGCCGGTGTGCAGCAATCGGGCAAAGGCGTCACTGAGTTGATGTAGCCGCTGCACCACTAATTGGCGTTGAAAAGCATAGCTCAGCAGTGCAAACAGCAGCAGCGCCACACACAGGCCAAATAATAATAGGCTCAGCTGGTGATATTGATTGAGGCGTTCGCTTTCTTGGGCCGCAACCAGCTGCTCTAATTCTTGCTCTATGGCACTTAAGCTGGCGCTCAGTGCAGTGGCGGCTTGGTCTAGCAGCGCCAGATTGTCGCTGGTATTTTGCAACTCTTTTGGATAGCGATTAAGCAGGCTTAGTGCCTCTCTCTTTGGCGCTTCGCCTATTTCGATGGGCTTAGGTTTACGCAGTGCAAACTCGTCTACTTCGGCAGCTTCATAAATGCCGATTAAGGGTAGGGCGGCCAGTTTGCTGGCAGCTTGATTGAGCTCCTTGAGTTGAAAGTCGAGTGCGGCTTTAAGCGGATCACTGGGATTATTGATATAACTTTGCCGCAAATGAATAAGCTTAGGCAGTGCCGCTAGCATGGCTGAGGCCTGGCTTTGATATTGGGTACCCAACCCCTGGCTAGTAGTGCTATCTGAGAGTTCGGCTTGGCTGGCGTAGCGCAGCAGGGCGCTGAGCTGATCGGCCAGTTCTTGCTCTGCGTGTTGCAGTAACTGCTGGCTATTCGCAGACAGTTTACCTGCGGCCCTAAAGTCTTGATCCAGCTGTTGTGCCAGATGAGCCACCGCCTGTTGTGCCGCTTGGGCATAGGTATATTTCTCTAGCTCTTCGCTGATGGCGCCAACTTGCTGCCCGGCGGTAGTCAGTAAGCTGTTATCACCGGTCGTTAAATAACGGCTAATGGTGCGATATAAGTCGATATTGGCACTACGGCTTAGTTGCTCGACCTCGGCTCTCAGCTCTTCAGCTTGGCGTAATCTGTTATCGGCCATATATAAACTGGCGGCAAAAATCAGCGCCAGTGCAGTCAATAATAATGAGGACACCCAAGAAAAAACCGACACTTTCATTAGCCAGACCTTAATAAGCGAAGTTGCCGGCTAAGGTAAGTCATAGAAGTGACAGTTTTATGATAAGCACAGCTTTCAGCCAGAAGCGCTAAGCAGTCAGCCAAGAATAAAGAATAAAAACGCTACCCTGTAGTCTAGGGCGTTCGCTGCTGGTGCTGCCAAGCCGCATGGTTTTGCCGTGGTGCTTACGGATAGCGTAGCGCTTAAAAACGTATCGTTAGTTCAATGTCGCCAGTAGTGCTTGCTGCAGTTGTTGGGCAGGCAGAGGCGCGAGATCGATAAGCTCAAGGCGACCTTCTTGTTGTGCCGCTATGCGATATACGCTGAGCTGGTCGTCCACCTTATTAAAGGCCCACCAACCATCTGCAGTGCGTAATACGGCTTTTAGCCGCGTCACGTTTAGCGAGCGGCAAAAGTCTTCGACTTTACTTAAATCAAAGCAGACTTCATCTAAAAAGCGCCAACCCACCGAATAATGATCTTGGCCTAGATTGCTGTAACGCCGCCACGGCTGAGCGCGGCTTAAGCGCGGCTCTGGGCTGGCGATCAACGCGCGAGGGCTGTTATTAGCATGCGCTTGAGGACTGGCGGCTTTACGCTCGGTATTGTGTGGTGCGTGCAGCCATCTTGGGTCGAGCTGGCCTTGGCTGACGGTTACGCACTGCTGTGCCGCTTGGTCGGTAAACAGCCCTTTGCTGATGGCGGTTTCTAAATTAGCTACTTGCAGGGGCGTGCTGAGATCGGCTTTGTTAAGCACTAATACATCTGCTAACGCTAGTTGGTCTTGATAAGTCTCGTGTTCTTGATAGCGAGCATTCGCCCATTGGCGTGGGTCGACCACGCAGAAGGTAGCACCCAGTTGCAGTACATTTTGATAATGCTCATTCGTCAGGGTTTTTAAGATCTGGCTGGGGTGGCCTAAGCCACTAGGCTCGATAAATAAACGATCCGGCTTGGCTTTATGCAGTAGCGCATTGAGGCCAATTTGAAAAGGCAGGCCGGAGACACAACATAAGCAGCCGCCCGGAATTTCTTTGATAGTGGCGCCTTGTTCGGTTAACAGGGCGCCATCTATGCCGACTTCGCCAAATTCATTTACTAAAATTGCCCAGCGTTCATGCTCTGGTTTATTGGCTAATAAATGGCGCAGCAATGTGGTTTTACCGGTGCCGAGAAAGCCCATGACGAGGTGGGTAATAACAGCAGTGCTCATGATCAGGTCCGCTAGTGTTCGCAATAGTTTTGTTATTTTATAACAAAAGATGCGGGCTTGTCATACAAACCCGCACCTAGCGGTACGGCATCCGCTGTCAGCTGTAGTTAAGGTTGTATCAGCGCTCGGCCCTTGAGTTTGCCGTTTAGTAGATCCTGTGCGGCAGTAATGCTTTGCTCCAGTGTGTAAACCGCTGACTGCTCTTCAAAATCCGCAGGTAGGCTGGTCTGTAGTCGCTGCCATGCGCTAATACGCTGCTCTTTTGAGATATATACCGAATCGATACCCAGTAATTGCACACCGCGCAAAATAAACGGCATGACGGTGGTATTTAACGCCACGCCACCGGCTAGGCCGCAGGCGGCAACGGCGCCGTGCATTTTGGTTT
>JAHLFI010000016.1 GCA_018883865.1 Candidatus Oceanisphaera merdipullorum | reverse complement strand
CGCTTAATACTCGCCAATTGCTGCTCGGCGAGCTTATCCTGACCAGTTAAGAGCGCCTGCGCTGCGTCTAACAAGCTGACGATGGACTGCTGCTCTGGACTGGCGCCTTTTTGTAGCTGAGTCAGTAGGTTTCTGGCTGCCTGCACATTATTTTCTTGTAACCAAGCGCGCACCGCTAATACCTGCCAACTAAACGCATCGGCGGGTTTTGCGTCGCGTGCTTGTTTGAGGTATTGCTCGCCACTGTGCTCTATGGTGCTAAACATGTCTGGCGGCGTGTCCGACAGCCGCTGCGAGATGCTCCCTGAGTTACAGGCTAGTAGTAAATATGAAAGCACCAAGGTGCATAATAGCCGTGTTACACTCTTACTTTGCTGTAATGTTGCCAATCCCTTTAATCCCAAGCTGTGTCATTCTAGTCCTAATTCTAATAGGGCCATGACGGTGAAACAATTGCTCGACAGGAGTTCTCATGAGCCAAGCCGCTGCACTTTATATAGTGCCAACCCCCATCGGAAACCTGAATGATATCAGCCAGCGTGCACTGGATACATTACAAGAGGTTGATTTAATAGCCTGTGAAGATACCCGTCATACGGCGAAACTGCTATCCCATTACCAGATTAATACCACGACTTGGGCCTTACACGACCACAATGAGCAATATAAGTCCGAGCAACTCGTAGCACGCCTAGTAGGCGGACAAAGTGTAGCTCTGGTATCGGATGCTGGCACGCCTTTGATCAGTGACCCGGGCTATCACTTGGTCAACCGCTGTCGTGAGGCGGGTATTCAGGTGATTGCCTTGCCTGGCCCCTGTGCCGCTATTACCGCCTTATCAGCCGCCGGCTTGCCTACCGACCGCTTTGCCTTCGAGGGTTTCTTGCCCAGCAAAGAAAAAGCGCGGCTCGATAAAATCGAGCAATTAAAAGATGAACCGCGCACCTTAATCTTTTATGAATCGCCCCGCCGCTTGCTGCACAGCGTGGCCGCGATCGTTGAAGTATTAGGCGAAGATCGCCAGTTAGTCGTGGCGCGAGAAATTACCAAGACCTTCGAGTCGATCCACAGCTTACCCGCCGGCGAGATGCTACAGTGGCTGGGTGAAGATACTAACCGTAGCCGTGGCGAAATCGTGTTGATGGTGGCGGGCTATCGCACTAACTCAGAGGATGAATTGTCGGCCGAGGTGTTGCGCACCCTGAACTTACTGTGTGCAGAGCTGCCATTAAAAAAAGCCGCCGCCCTCACCGCCGACATCCACGGCTCCAAGAAAAATGCCCTGTACAAGTACGGACTTGAGAATGGGCTTTAAGCCATTAGCCGTAAGCTATCCGTTTAAGAAAGTAGCAAATGCTGCAATATTAAAAATTTAACATTCTACATTGGTATAAAAGCGGTGCTGGTGTACAATCCGCGCCGGAGTTGGCCGGATAATCGCTGCTTCGTCGTTGTGCCCTCGGGCATACGGGCGGAGGGGAGGAAAGTCCGGGCTCCATAGGGCAGGGTGCCAGGTAACGCCTGGGGAGCGCGAGCTCACGACCAGTGCAACAGAGAGCAAACCGCCGATGGCCTTAGGGCACAGGTAAGGGTGAAAGGGTGCGGTAAGAGCGCACCGCGCGACTGGCAACAGTTCGTGGCACGGTAAACTCCACCCGGAGCAAGACCAAATAGGCCTCCATGGGCGCGGCCCGCGCTGGAGGCGGGTAGGTTGCTTGAGCCAGTGAGCGATTGCTGGCCTAGAGGAATGATTATCATCGAGCTTGCTCGATACAAAACCCGGCTTACAGGCCAACTCCACCTACTTTAAAAACGCAGCTTCGGCTGCGTTTTTTCGTTAGCGTGACTCCAGCACAGTATTCTCTCAATAGCGTCATTGTTAGGCGCTACTCGCTAAAGGTGGTGAGCTTAGTGGGTTCATGGTCTTTTTGTGTACGGTTTGCTTGAAAAGCACCCCTCGGCTCCTTACAATCAAGCGCGGTGGGGGAAAGTGGTTTTTTGTGGAACAATTTGCTCGTTAAGGACTCATAATGCTGCGTGGTACACACGCCATCAGCCTAGATGCGAAGGGGCGACTGGCTATACCGACTCGCTTTCGCGAACAGTGTCGTGACGATGCTGACGGTATTTTGGTGTGCACCGTCGATATCTTTGAGCCTTGTCTGCTGTTATATCCGCTAACGGAATGGGAGCTGATAGAAAAAAAGCTCCGTTCTTTTTCTCGTATGGATCCTCAAGAGCGACGTATACAGCGAGTATTACTGGGTCATGCAGCCGAATGCGAGCTGGACGGCCAAGGCCGTGTGTTATTACCCAGCACCTTGCGTCAACATGCGGGACTTGAGAAAAAAATTATGCTGGTGGGACAACTCAATAAATTTGAAATTTGGGATGCGACACGCTGGCAACAACAAATTAACGATGACTTGCAGGCTCTTCCTCATGAAGACTGGGGCTCATCGGCACGACTGCGGGATTTTGGGTTATAACATGAGCCAACACATGAGCGAACATTCGGACCAGCCTTTGGCTACGTCTTTAACACAGTCCCAAGCACACATAACGGTATTACTGCATGAAGCTGTGGATGGCTTAAACATCAAACCCAACGGCATTTACGTCGATGGTACTTTTGGCCGCGGTGGGCATTCGCGGCATATCTTATCTAAGCTCGGTCCCGAAGGCCGCTTATACGCCATCGACCGCGACCCGCAAGCCATTCTTGAAGCGGCCACCATTAGTGACCCGCGCTTTCAGATTTTACACGGTCCTTTTTCTCAACTGGCCCCCATGATGGCGGAGCTGGGCTTAACCAAGAAAATTGATGGCGTCTTGCTGGACTTAGGCGTGTCTTCGCCACAGCTTGATGAAGCCGAGCGCGGTTTTAGCTTTCAAAAAGACGGTCCGCTGGATATGCGCATGGACACCAGCACCGGCCAAAGTGCTGCCGAATGGCTAGCGACGGCCAGTGAAGACGATATCACTTGGGTACTGAAAAATTACGGTGAAGAAAAATTTGCCCGTAAAATTGCCCGGGCCATCGTCTTTGATCGCGCCACCGAGCCTTACACCCGCACCCGCGCCTTGGCGCAGATGATAGCCCGCGTTAGTCCTAGCAAAGATAAGCATAAGCATGCGGCCACCCGCAGCTTTCAGGCGATCCGTATTCATATCAACGGTGAACTGGATGAAATTGAGCAAGCCTTAGATGGCGCTTTAGAGGTGCTGGCCACCGATGGCCGTTTGTCGGTGATCAGTTTCCACTCCCTCGAAGACCGCATCGTGAAGCGCTTTATTCGTAAACATGAGCAAGGGCCTGAAGTACCGCCGGGCTTGCCATTAACTGAGGCTCAACTGTCGGGTGGCCGCTTGCTGAAAAGCCAAGGCAAGGCGATAAAACCCACCGCTGAGGAAGTGGAAGCGAATCCTAGATCGCGTAGCTCGGTGCTGCGTGTGGCGCAGCGTTTGGATAGCGAACTGTGAGAGACGGGCGTTTTAATCTCGCCAAAGAGATTGGCCAAGATTTACTGCGTTATAAGTGGCTGGTGTTACTCGCCATTATTACCGCTTGCTCTGCCCAGTTAGTGATAGTGACCACCCAAGGCACGCGACAACTGACCAGTGAATACAATGAATTAATGGCCGAGCAAGATAGGTTAGATATTGAGTGGCGCCACCTGTTATTAGAACAAAACACCCTACTGGAACATAGCCGGATTGAGCTGTTAGCCCGAGATAAACTCGGCATGAAGCGACCCGCTCCTGCCGAGGAAAAACTGGTGATGCAAAAATGAGACGGCGCAAGCAAACAAAAAAAGAGCCGCTATTAGTTAGCTGGCGCTTTATCACTGTGTGTGTGGTGATCTTATTGGCGTTTGGCTCTTTATTTGCCCGTGCTGCTTGGATCCAAGTGGTGTCGCCCGATAGGTTGCGCATGGAGGGCGACATGCGTTCTTTGCGCACCGCCGTGACCAGCACCACGCGTGGCATGGTCATGGACCGCAATGGCGAAGAGCTGGCGGTGTCGGTACCGGTACAAGCGGTATGGGCGGATCCTAAGCAGATCCATGCAGAGCAGAGCCTACAAAAAGAGCAGGCCTGGCAGGCGCTCGCCGACGTGTTAAGCGTGCCACGGGATACCCTGCTGAAACAAGTGGAAAATCCACAGCGGCGCTTCGTCTATTTACAGCGCCAAGTGACGCCAGCTGTAGCCGAATACATTCGCAAGCTACGCCTGCCGGGCGTGCATTTGCGCCCAGAAGAGCGCCGCTTTTATCCTACCGGTGAAATTAATGCCCACATGGTGGGCATGACCAATATCGACGGTCATGGCACCGAGGGCATAGAGCGCAGCTATAACGACTGGCTGACCGCGCAAGCAGGCGAGCGCCGGGTGCGCAAGGACCGCATGGGGCGCATTATCGAAGACTTAGGCGTGGTGTCAGAAGCACGCCAAGCCAACAATATTCACCTCAGTATTGATCAGCGTATTCAAGCGCTGGCCTATCGCTCCTTAAAGCGTGCCAGTGAATACTATCGCGCCACGTCAGCCTCGTTAGTCCTGATCGATGTAAAAAGCGGTGAAGTGTTGGCTATGGTCAACACGCCGTCTTTTAACCCTAATAATCGTGGCCAATATCAAAGCTTTCGCGCGCGTAACCGTGCCGCCACCGATGCTTACGAACCGGGTTCGACCTTGAAGCCCTTGATCGTGGTTAGCGCGCTGGAAAATGGCATAGTTAACGCCGACTCCATTATCGATACCAGTCCTGGATGGTTGCGCCTCGGCGGTAAGCGAGTGTCGGATACCCGAAATCTCGGTCCTATCAGCGTGCAAATGGTGCTGATGCGCTCCTCCAATATGGGCATGGTGCGCATGGCGTTGCAAGAAACCCCCGAGCAGCTGATTGACACCTTATATCGTTTTGGTTTGGGTATAGACACAGGCTCCGGCCTGGTAGGCGAAAGCCCAGGTTTAGTACCGCAACGTCGACGCTGGTCTGATATTGAAAAAGCTACGCTGTCGTTTGGCTATGGCTTAACGGTGACGCCGTTGCAATTGGCGCAGGCCTATGCGGTGATAGCCAACGGCGGCGTGCGTTATCCCTTAAGTATTATCAAGCGCGAGCAGCAGCCACAAGGCGAGCAAGTCATCCCTAAGCAGCATGCAGATGCCGTATTGCATATGTTAGAAGCAGTGGTGGGGCCGGGTGGTACCGCAGGTAATGCGGCTATTCCTGGCTATCGAGTGGGTGGTAAAACTGGTACTGCACGTAAAGCGGTCGCCGGCGGTTATGGTAGCGACTATGTCGGCTTATTTGCCGGCGTGGCCCCAGTCAGTGATCCAAGATTGGCCATGGTAGTGGTTATGAATGAGCCCCAAGGTGAGCAGTATTATGGTGGTCAAGTCTCGGCACCTGTCTTTGCCGAAGTCATGAGTGGCGCGCTGCAATTAATGAATATTCGCCCCGACGGCGCGAAACAAGAGCAATTTAATCTGGTCGTTCAGGAGGCAAATCGTGTCCCTCACACTTAGAGATTTAGCGGTGCCGCTGGGCCTGTCTGCGCCGGCCATTGCCATTACCAGTTTGACGCTAGATAGCCGAGCCGTGACGCCCGGCTGTCTGTTTATTGCCGTGCAAGGCCATGCCCAAGATGGCCGTCAGTTCATTGAAGCCGCGCTGGAAAAGGGCGCCGCCGCCGTATTGATTGAGGTCGACCCCCCCCAGCAAGCGGGCTTAGTGCAGCACGACCACCGTTTACTGAATGTCTATCAGCTGCCTAAATACTTGTCGCTGCTGGCAGGTCTTTTTTACGGTGATGCCTCAGCCAGCGTGCCGCTAATCGGTGTAACAGGTACCAATGGCAAGAGCACAGTCAGCCAATTAATCGCTAACTGGAGCTGTTTGCTCGGTCAACCTGCCGGCGTGATGGGCACCCTAGGTAATGGGCTTTATGGCCAATTGCAGCCTGCCATCAACACCACAGGCTCGGCGCTGGCGGTACAAGAAGAATTAGCCCGTCAACAGGCGCTGGGTGCAAAGCGTATTGCCATGGAAGTCTCCTCTCATGGTTTGCATCAGCATAGAGTAGCGGCGCTGCACTTTAAGGTGGCGGTGTTTACTAACCTCAGCCGTGACCATCTGGATTATCACGCCACCATGGCGGAATACGGCGAAGCTAAACGGCACTTATTTGACTTGTGTCAGCAGGCGCGCGTGATTAATGCCGACGATGCCGTGGGGCGCCGTTGGTTGAGTCGCTATACCGACGCCATCGCTTATAGCTTGCATGGTCGGCTCAGTGATTTTGCCGGTCGGCAACTAATTGCCGAAACCGTGCATTTTTATGCGGATGGCGTGCAAGTGACCATTAACTCCGACTGGGGGAATGGTGTATTATCCGCCCCCCTAATGGGACGTTTCAATGTGGCTAACTTACTCGCGGCCATGGGGGCCTTGTTGGCGCTCGGCGAGCCCTTTGAACGGCTGCTGGCTACGGCACCGCTGTTATCTGGGGTTGATGGTCGAATGGAGCCGTTTAGTGCCCCGCAAAAACCGTTAGTGGTAGTGGATTATGCGCATACGCCGGATGCGCTTGAGCAGGTACTCGAAGCACTGCGCCAACACTGTAAAGGGCGTTTATGGTGCTTGGTCGGCTGTGGTGGTGACCGCGATAAGGGCAAGCGACCGTTAATGGCCGCCGCCGCCGAGCTTGGGGCGGATGTCTTGGTCTTAACGGACGATAATCCGCGCACTGAATCCGCCAGCGCCATTATTGACGATATGCACCAAGGCTTAATGGCACCTGACGCCGTTAAGGTGGTGCACAACCGGCGCGACGCCATTGAGTTTGCCATTGAGCAGGCGGGCGCCGACGATATTATTTTAGTGGCCGGTAAAGGCCACGAGGACTATCAGATAGTGGGTAGTGAAAAAATGCATTATAGCGATCGAGAAACAGTGGCCAGCTTATTGGGGTTAGACGCATGATAACGCTGCTGTTAAGTAAACTCGCCGAGGCCTCGGGCGGAGAGCTCCGCGGAGCTGATGGCCAGATCACGCATGTCACTACCGATAGTCGCCAATTGCTGGTTGAGGGCGGTTTGTTTGTGGCGCTATCGGGCGAGAACTTCGATGGTCATGACTTTGCCGACGCGGCGATTAATCAAGGCGCCAGTGCCTTATTAGTGGAGCGCTGGTTGGACTCTGCTCTTGCCGCCGAGGTGGCGCAAATTAAAGTGGCCGACACGCGCTTGGCGCTTGGCGTATTAGGCGGTTTGGTACGCGAGCTGAGTTCGGCCAAAGTGCTGGCCATTACTGGCAGCTGTGGCAAAACCTCGGTCAAAGAAATGGCCGCCTCTATCTTGCGCCAAAAAGGCACAGTGCTGGCTACTAAAGGCAACTTGAATAATGAAATAGGTGTGCCGCTCACCTTGTGTGAGCTGACCACAGATACCGACTATGCGGTCGTGGAGCTGGGTGCCAATCATGTGGGCGAAATCGCCTGGACCTGCTCTTTAACTCAGCCTCACGTAGCCATTATTAATAACGTTGAAGCCTCGCATCTCGAGGGCTTTGGCTCTTTGGAAGGCGTGGCGCAAGCCAAGGGCGAAATTTATTCCGGTCTGGTAGAAGGTGGTGTGGCCATCGCCAACGGCGACAGCCCGTTCTGCAAGCTGTGGAAAGAGCAGTACGACTTGGTTTATTTTGGCAGTCACAAAGATTATCAGGCGCGCGATATTCAGCTGGATAAAGCCGGCTGTGCTCAGTTTCGACTGCTCACCCCCCAAGGCGAGGTGGCTGTCAAGTTAACCCTGCCGGGCAAGCATAACGTAGCCAACGCCTTGGCTGCCGCCGCCGGTACCGAAGCCTTAGGGGCCAGTCTGGCTGAAATAGCCGAAGGTTTAAGTCAAGTTACGTCGTCTAACGGCCGTTTACAGGTGTGGACGCGACCGGGGCTGACGGTGCTAGATGATACATATAACGCCAGCGTAGCTTCAGTGTTAGCGGGCTTGGATACTTTAGCCAGTCTGCCGGGGTTTCGTATCTTCGTGTTTGGCGACATGGCAGAGCTGGGTAGCTATAGCAAAGAGATGCACATTCAAGTGGGTGAGCATGCTAAAAAACTCGGTATTGATTGCGTGCTGACCGTTGGTAAAGATAGCCAATTTACGGCGCAGGCGGCGCTGGGTAAGCACTTTGCCGATAAACAACAATTAACGCCCGTCTTATTTGAGATGTTGGCACAACAGCATAAGGTAGTGGTTTTGATCAAGGGCGCACGCAGTGCTCGCATGGAAGACATAGTGCGAGCGATTCAGGAGGAAGGTCAATGCTAGTTTGGCTGGCGGAGTGGCTGACCCCTTATTTCAGCATTTTTAACGTGTTTTCGTATCTGACGTTTAGAGCCGTGCTCGCGATTTTAACCGGTTTAGTGATTTGTTTATGGTTAGGTCCGCACCTAATACGGCACTTACAAAGTTTACAAATTGGCCAAGTTGTGCGTAACGATGGCCCAGAGTCGCATTTTAGCAAGGCCGGCACACCCACGATGGGCGGCTTAATGATATTGATCTCCATCTTTGTCACCGTCTTGTTATGGGCGCGGTTAGATAATCCGTATGTGTGGATAGTGCTGTTTGTGCTGGGTTCTTTTGGCGCTATTGGCTTCGTCGATGACTATCGCAAGGTAGTGCGTAAGAACACAGATGGTTTGGTGGCGCGCTGGAAGTATTTTTGGCAGTCTGCCGCCGCGCTAGCCGCTGCCGTGGCCGCTTATGCGGTGGCGCAAGACCCGGCACAAACTCAGCTAGTAGTGCCATTTTTTAAAGATGTGATGCCGCAACTGGGCTTATTTTTCATCATCTTTAGCTACTTCGTCATTGTTGGCTCAAGCAATGCGGTTAACCTCACCGATGGGTTAGATGGCTTGGCCATTATGCCGGTGGTGATGGTGTCGGCGGGCTTTGCGCTGGTGGCATGGGCCACGGGTAACGTGAATTTCGCCGCATATCTGCATATTCCTTATGTCGCCCATGCTGGTGAACTCATGGTGTTTTGTACTGCCATCGTCGGGGCTGGCTTAGGCTTCTTGTGGTTTAACACCTATCCGGCACAAGTATTTATGGGTGACGTGGGCTCATTAGCCTTGGGCGCGACGTTAGGCGTGATTGCGGTATTGGTGCGCCAAGAGTTTTTGCTGGTGATCATGGGTGGGATTTTCGTTATCGAAACCTTGTCGGTGATCTTGCAAGTGGGGTCTTACAAATTGCGCGGTCAGCGCATTTTTCGCATGGCGCCCATTCATCACCATTACGAATTGAAAGGCTGGCCCGAGCCCAGAGTGATTGTCCGTTTCTGGATTATTAGTCTGGTATTGGTCTTGGTTGGCCTCGCCACCTTAAAGGTAAGATAAAGCATGTTGCCAAAGCGTATCCTGATCCTTGGCTTAGGGCAGACTGGA